>NZ_RZOL01000359.1:0-6354 GCF_004022985.1 Mesorhizobium sp. M7A.F.Ca.ET.027.02.1.1
CCATAAGAGATATCTAATGTTAGGCAACGGCAGCCGGCCGGAATCGTTCCTAGACGCCGTTCTTTTCGTCAGGCCGATGACCAACCCGGACGCCGGGAGACCATTTGCCCGCGATGCCAGCTTGACTGACGCAGGCCTGAACTCAGGCGCATCCCGCTTTCATGGTGACGTCGCGCCTGAGCGCCGATCGAACGGTTGTCAGAAGGTTTTCTGGGAACTTGTTCACCGGACCTCGGCACCGAGCGTGATCGCTTGGGGCGACGACGGGCCGCACGGTCGACGACACGACCTCTAATCCGGACGCCGAAACAGCGCCGCGCGCCAGCACAAGAAGGACGAAAGCAGCGCAACCAGGCGGCACTCCTTGAGCATCTCGCCTATACCGGTGCGCTCGACAGCCGCGATCCCGACCGAATTGATATGGATATGGAGGCGCTATTGAAGAGAACCGACGCATCCCTTGGGGAATGCGTCGGTTCCAGAAGCTTACGCGTGGCGGATTTCCGTTCCCAGCACCTTCAAACATTCGCGGATGAACGCAGCAAGCGCCGTCCAGCCTTTGGCAGAAACCATTGTCCCGTCCACATAGGCCTCGGTCGGCGACAGGTCGATATAGGTGCCACCCGCCAGTGTCACTTCAGGCTCGCAGGCGCCGAGTGCTGCGACCTTCTTGCCACGCACCACGCCGTCGACAGCGATCAGGATCTGCACACCGTGGCAGATGGTGAAGATCGGCTTCTTGGCCTCGTGGAAATGGCGCACGATCGCCTGCACGCGCTTGTCGGTGCGGATGTATTCCGGGCCGCGGCCGCCCGCGCAGTAGACGGCATGATATTGATCGAGCTGCCTCTCAGCTTCCGAGAAAGTCTTGTTGATCAGCGCATAGTGGCCGAGCTTTTCGGTGTAGGTCTGGTCGCCCTCGAAGTCGTGCAGCGAGGTCTTGATCAGATCTCCGGCGTTCTTGTCCGGGCATACCACGTGGATGGTGTGGCCGACGGCTTCCATGGCTTGCTGATAGACAAAGATTTCGTATTCTTCGGTGAACTCACCGGTCAGCATCAGTATCTTTTTGCCTGGCATGGCTCTTCCTCTCAGTGTTTGAGCTAGGCAAGGCGCAGACCGCGCCCTGCCTTTCGGTGAAATCGGATAGGGTTAGAATGGCGAGTCAGGGAAATAGTATTCCTTGGCGTTGGCTTGGGTGATCAACGGCGCGTCGAGCTTGACGGTGCCACGGACGGGTGCCTGGCCGATCAGGTTGGCGACGGTCATGTAGATCGCGGTCTTGATCATCGACGGCGGATATGGCGTCTCGACCGGCGTCATGGCGTCGCCGTCGATCACCTTCTTGACGATGTCCTTCATGCCGTTGCCACCGAGCGCCAGCTTGATATCGGTCCGGCCCGATTGCTTGACCGCTTCGAGCACGCCAAGCAGCATGTCGTCGTCATTGGCCCAGACCGCATCGATATGCGGGTACTTGGCCAAATAGTCCTGCATCAGCTTGAAGGCCTCGTCGCTGTTCCAATGCGCGTATTGGATGTCGAGGACTTTCAGGTTCGTACCCTTGATCGTGTCCTGGAAGCCCTTGATGCGCTCGTCGTCGATGACGGTCGGAATGCCGCGCAGCACAACGACGTCGCCCTTGCCGCCGAGCTTGTCGATCATGAACTTGGCTGTGTTGGTGCCAACCGCGATATTGTCGCCGGCGAGGTAAAGATCCTGGACGGAGGCGTCAGTCAGACCGCGATCGACGACGGTGATGAACGTGCCCATGTCCTTGATAGCCTTGACCGGCTGAGTCAGCTCTTCCGAGCTGTAAGGCAGGATCACCAAAGCGTCCAGCTTGCGGCTGGCCGACAGGTCCTCAAGCGCGCTGACCTGCTCCGCCGCGGACGGCGACGTCTTCACGACCACCTCGACGTTCGGGAACGCAGCATTGATTTCCTTGGCCGCCGCTTGTGCGTGATAGACGATGCCCGCCGTCCAACCGTGGTCGGCTGCCGGTATCGACACCGCGATGACCTTCTTGTCTTGCGCCATGGCCTGGCCGGCCAGCAGCAGCGCGCCAAGTGTCGCCGCCGCAATCCATTTTCTACTGAACATTGTCTTCTCCCTTGGACCTACAAGAACGTTGATCCGCGTGGTCCGGACGCGGCGCTATTTCGAATTCGAAAACCGCTGGATGAGCATGGCGATGATGATGATGACGCCCTGAACAGCGGCGACGAGGTATTCGGAGACGAAGTCCGACAGCACCATGAGGTTGGCGATGAGCTCCAGGATGACGGCGCCGGCGACTGTTCCCCACACATGGCCCTTGCCGCCGCGCAGCGCGGTGCCGCCAATCACCACTGCGGTGATGACCTGCAGTTCCCAAAGCTGTCCGGTCGTCGGCGTTGCGGCGCCCAGGCGCGGCACGTAGCAGATCGCGGCAATGGCCACGCAGACACCCTGGACGATATAGGCGACGGTCCGTGTCCTGATCACCGAGATGCCGGAATAACGGGCGACATCCTCATTGGCGCCGACCGCCGCGCATTTGCGGCCGTATTTCATCTTGTACAGGATGAAGGATGCGACCGCGGCGACGGCGATGGATATGAGGATTGGAACCGGGATGCCGGCAACCGTGCCGAAATAGACAGGCCGGTAGGCCTCGCGCAGCGATCGGTCGATCGGTATCGTGCCGCCGTCGGTCAGATAGGTTATCAGCGCCCGGAAAATCCCCATCGTGCCCAGCGTGGCGATAAACGGTTCGATCCTGCCGACCGTGACGATGAGGCCGTTGGCAAGCCCGCACAGCAGGCCGACCAGGATCGCCACCGCCATGCCGGCGGGAATAGCCCAGATACCGGCATGCGGCGCCACCGTGTTCATGAACATGATGGTGATGCCGGTGATGAAGGCGGCCATCGAGCCGACGGAAAGATCGAGCCCGCCGGACGAGATCACAAATGTCGCGCCGACCGCGATAATGGCGATGAAGGCGCTGCGAGTGATGACGTTGGCGAGGTTGGTGGCGGACAGGAAATCGTGGTTGATGAGGTAACCCACGACCAGGAGGGCCGCCAGCGCAAGGAAGGGTCCGATGTCGGTCCAACTGACATTGAGATCCAGGGCGCGACGCCTGGGTGCGGATTCGGTCATGACAGCCATTCTGTGCCTCCCTTGGCTTTTGGCCCTGGCTTGGGGCCACTGGTCGCCAGTACCGCCACGTTGCTTTCGGTCATTTCGGCGCCGCTGACCTCGCCGGTGATGCGGCCTTCGCGCATCACCAGGATGCGGTCGCAGATGCCGATCAATTCCTGCATCTCCGAAGAGATGACGATGCAGGCCTTGCCCTTCGCCACAAGCTCCTGGATGAAGGCATAGATCTGCGCCTTGTTGGCGATGTCGATGCCACGCGTGGGCTCGTCGATAATGACCACCGAAGGATCGGTCAGCAGCACCTTCGCCAGCAGCAGCTTCTGCTGATTGCCCCCGGAAAGCTGGCCCGCTTTGGCGCCGAGGCTCTTCAGCCTGATGTCATATGCCTCCACGGCCTGTTCCAGGGCCTTCGCTTCACTGCGCCGACCCATCGAGAGGCCGGGATGGAACACACCGAGCGCCGACAGCGTCAGGTTAGGCGCCAGGTGCTCCTGCAGCAGCAGTCCCTTGCCCTTGCGATCCTCGGTCAGGTAACCGACGCCGGCGTCGATCGCCGCGCGCGGCGATTGGAAATGGATCGACTTGCCCTCAAGTTCGACCTTGGCGGCCGACGGGCGCAGGCCGATAATGCCTTCGAAGAGTTCGGTTCGGCCTGCGCCGACCATGCCGGCGAACCCGAGGATCTCGCCTTTGTGGACCGTGAACGACACGTCCTCCGCATAGCCGGGAACGGAGGCGTTCCTCACGCTCAGCATCGGTACATCCGAAGGCGCTGCGGTCCTTTCAGGATAGAGTGCGGTCAGTTCGCGACCGACCATCAGCCGCGCCATATCCATCTGGCTCAGCGTCTTGCCGGGATAGGTGCCGACCATCTTGCCGTCGCGCAGAACGGTCACCTTGTCGGCCACCCGTTGCACCTCGTCCAACCGGTGGCTGATATACAGCACGGCGGTGCCGTGAGCCTTCAGTCGCAGGACGATCTCCAGCAGGCGCTCGACCTCGCCACCGGTCAGAACGGCGGTCGGCTCGTCGAAGATAACCAATTTATAGTCGTCAAGCAGAGCACGAGCGATCTGCACCATCTGCCGGTCTGCCAGCGAGACGTCGCGCACCAGTGCCCTCGGCGAGACCACGCAACCGATCTGCTCCAGTTTCTCGGCTGCCAGCCGGCGCATGGTGCGGTCATCCACGACCAGGCCACGCGAAAGCTCTCGCCCGAGAAACAGATTGTCGGTGACCGTGAGCCCCTCGGCGAGCAGGATCTCCTGGTGAACCAAAGCGATACCGGCATCCTGTGCCTGGCTGGGCTTGGCAAATTTCACCGCGTGTCCGTTCATCGACAATGTGCCGTGGCTTGGCTCGACATAGCCGGACAACAGCCGCATCAACGTCGACTTGCCGGCACCGTTCTCGCCAATGATGGCGTGGATCTCACCAGGGAGGACGTCTAGGGTGACGTCCGACAACACCGTCACCGGGCCGTATTGCTTGGACAATTGCTGGGCGCGCAGCACCGGTTCGAGCGAACCATGCGCATTGCTGGACAACGTGCTCCCGCCCTCCCCGGCGATATTCGCGGCAATGGACATCCGTTTCGACCTCAATCGAATGCCGGGAGCAGGCGATCGCGCGAGTGCTCTATATGGATGCGCATCGCCTTTGCGGCGGCATCGGGATCGGCAGAGCCGAACGCGGCAAGAATCGCCTCGTGTTCGTCAAGTGCCTCTTCGGTCACACGTGCATGAAACATCAGGCGGAAGATGTGGAAGTGCGTGTGCTGGTGGCTCAACGTCTCGCGGATGAGTTCGTTTTGAGAAAACTCCAAGATCTTGTCGTGGAAGATCGCATCCTGCCTGGCGAAGTTCGAATAGCGTACGCGATCATCCTTGCCTTCGCGGCGTGACATCACGCCGGCGGCTTCGAGCAACACATTGAACTTGGCCTCGTCCATCATTGCGGCGGCCTTCGCGGCGCCGTGCGGTTCGAGCAGCAGACGCATTTCGTACAATTCGTCGAAACGGCGCCGGGTGATCTGGGGTGCGGCACGATAACCGATCAAATGCGTCTTGAGCACGAGGCCTTCGCCTTCGAGCCGGCCAAGGGCTTCGCGGATCGGCGTGTGCGAGACGTTGAATTCCTTGACCAGGCTATCGACTGTAATGCGTGAGCCTGGCGGGATTTTCAGCGCCATCAACTGCGCGAAGATGGCTTCATAGACATCTTCGACGAGACTGTTGGCGCGCTGGATGCGACCAGCTCCAATGGTGGCGTCGCTTGGGTCGGGTAAGTTTGCGGTCTGCATATTTTGCCTCTTGACAGTGAGGACTGCTAACACGATGGTCTCGTCGATGCAATCCTATATCCTATACGATTTTAAAGCGGATATTTTTTAGGGGCGAGAGACACGCTCTTAGACCGTCCGATCCAAGCCCAGTTCAATGCCTCCGTTTCCAGTCAGCCGCCGTCAAAGGACCGATCATGACCCTCTTCGCCGCCCTGCGGTTGCCGCGTGAAATCCTGTTCGGGAAAGGGCAGCGCCATGTGCTGCCGACGGTCGCCGCCCGGTTCGGCCGACGCGCGCTGGTCTGCACCGATGAGCGTTTCGCGGGCACAATGGTATTCGCCGACATCATCAAGTCCCTTCAGTCAGCCTCGATCGAGGTTCTGGTACATGATCATGTTCTGCCCGACGTGCCACGCGACACGGTCGGCATCTGTGTCGAGGAAGCGAAGGGGTTCAGACCGGACATGGTGATCGGCATCGGCGGCGGCAGCTGTCTCGATTTCGCCAAATGCACCACCCTGCTTCTCAGCCATGGCGGCAAGCTCCAGGACTATTACGGGGAGTTCAAGGTGCCGGGTCCGACACTGCCGCTGATCGCCGTGCCCACCACGGCCGGCACCGGCTCCGAGGTGACGCCGGTCGCGGTGATTTCCGACCCGGACCGGACGCTCAAGGTCGGCATATCGAGCCCTCACCTTATCGCCGCCGTCGCTCTGTGCGATCCCGAGTTGACAATGACCTGTCCGCCTGGCCTGACCGCGATCGCCGGCGCTGACGCGCTGACCCATGCGATCGAGGCCTTCACCGCCATGCGGCGCGGTGAAGACCCCAATCTGCCGCAACAGCATGTCTTCATCGGCAAGACTGCGCTGACCGACCATTTCGCGTTGCTCGCGATAAAGCTGCTTGGCCGGAGCCTGGAG
>NZ_RZOL01000035.1:0-27886 GCF_004022985.1 Mesorhizobium sp. M7A.F.Ca.ET.027.02.1.1
GCTGCTGGTCGCGCTTTTTCCTGCGCGGCTGCTGTTCCTCGGCTGGCGCGGCCTGTTCGGCCGGCGCCTGTTCGGTTTGCTGCTGCTGGTCGCGCTTCTTCCTGCGCGGCTGCTGTTCCTCGGCTGGCGCGGCCTGTTCGGCCGGCGCCTGTTCGGTTTGCTGCTGCTGGTCGCGCTTCTTCCTGCGCGGCTGCTGTTCCTCGGCCGGAGCGGCCTGTTCGGCCGGCGCCTGCTCAGCCTGCTGCTGCTGGTCGCGCTTCTTCCGGCGTGGCTGCTGCTCCTCGGCCGGCTGTTCGCTCTGGGCAGGCGCGGCCTGCTGTTCAGGCTCGGCCTTCTTGCGCTCGCGCTTCTGTTCGGGTTCCGCCTGCTGCTGTTGTGCGCAGGCTTCGCCTTCGGCGCATGCTGCTTGCGCCAGGATGAATGGGGCTGCCGTGCGCTGGGCAAGGCCGGACGCGACACTTCCCTGAAGCGGGAACGCGCCCAACGGCGCGGATGCCATAAGCAGGCCGAGTGCCGTGCCTGCCAGAATCCGTGGTTGGCGTTTCATCGAAATTCTCCTTGTGGGGTCCCATCCTTGCCGAAACCGATCTTGTGCCGATTGGTTCCAGTCTGGCACGGATAGAGGCCGTACGGGGCGATTGACCGACCTTTTGAAGGCAACTTCATGTCATTCACCTGGCGATAGCCGCAATTGCGACCATTGCCGCGCTTGACCTTGCCCGCGGCTGGGGCCACATCCCGGAAATGGAAACGCCATTCTGGAAAACCAAGGCGCTGGAGGCGATGAGCCCGGCCGAGTGGGAATCGCTGTGCGACGGCTGCGGTAAATGCTGCCTTTCGAAGCTTGAGGACGAGGACACCGGCGAGATATACTGGACCAGCGTCGGCTGTCGGCTGTTCGATGCCGAGACCTGCCGCTGTTCGGACTACGTCAACCGGCTGGCGCGCGTTCCCGACTGCGTCGGGCTGACGCCACAGAATGTGCGAACCATCAGCTGGCTGCCCAGCACCTGCGCCTATCGGCTGGTGGCCGAGGGCCGCGACCTCTACTGGTGGCACCGGCTGGTGTCGGGCAGCGCCGAGACCGTGCATGAAGCCGGCATCTCGATGCGCGGCCGGGTCAAGGCGAGCGAAACCGATCTTGCCGAGCCGGAAGACTATTTTGATTACGTGCTGGACGACGAGCCCTGAGGGCTCGCGCCGGGACGAAGAGCCGTAGGCTGGCATTGCCTGATCCCAAGCCCTCTGGGTTGGGAACTGGGCGCTCGGTCAGGCGTTTTGGCATCCACTAACTGCTGTGGACGATGGCGAATGGCCGGAACTTTCCCTTTTCTCGCCATATGAACCGGAGATGAACAGCAGGTTCGTAAAGAGTTCAGACAGGCAAGTGCATTCTCCCCCCATCGGTTCACGAGGACGGGCGAAAGCCCGCAAAAAGGAGAGAAGACGATGTTCAACACGATCAAGACGGCAGCCCTTTCGGCCCTGGTCGGTCTCGGCACGCTGACGGCCATTCCGGCTCACGCCGACAGCCTCTATCTCGGCTTCGGCAACAACAACGACCCGCGCTTCGGTGTCTATGCCGGTGACGATGGCTATCGTCATCGCCGTGACGAGCGTCGCGACGGCTGGCGCCGTGGCTGTTCGCCGGACCGCGCCCTCGACAAGGCCGAACGCATGGGTCTTCACCGTGTCCGCATCGTCGACGTCAGCCGTCGTACGGTGAAGGTGGCGGGCCGCCAGGATGGTGACCGCGTCGTGGTGGTGTTCGCCAACGAGCGCGGATGCCCGGTCATCTATCGCTGAGGCTGAGGTCGGACTCATAGAGGCATGACCCTCTGCGAGGGTCAGCCTGGAGACACGACCTTCTGCGAAGGTCGGTCTGGCGGCATGATCTTCTGCGAAGATCAGCCGGGACTAGCCGAGCCCCTTTCTGTTTGAAGGGTGTGGCTCGAAAAAACCCCGCGGGAGCAATCCCGCGGGGTTTTTCATGCACGCCATTGGCTGATGATTGCCGAGGCTAGGCTCAGCACGGATCGTCAGAGCCGCTTATTTCAGTTCGAAGGTGACGGTGACCTGCACATTGTAGGAATTCTCGCCGGCCTGCACCGGAGCCGCAGCACCCGCCGCGGAGTCGAAGGCCTTGGCGTTGATCGGCATTGGCGTCGGCGCCATGTTCTGATCGGTGATCTCGAGCACGCGGCCGAGGCTGACGCCGGCGGCCTGGGCCAGCGTCTTGGCTTTGGCCATGGCGTTGGCGACCGCCTTCTTGCGCGCCTCGGTGACCGTGGCCGCCGGGTTGTCATTGGTGAAGGCGATGCCGCCGCCCTGGTTGACGCCGAGCGACACCGCCTTGTCGAGGATCTCGCCGGTCTTGTCGACATCGCGCACCCGCACCGAAAGCGTGTTGGTCACCTGATAGGCGACGAGTTCGGCTTCCTGGCTGCCGTCCGGCTTGTTGGTGTAGTTGTAGCGCGGGTTGATCTGGATGCCGGCAGTCTGCAGGTCGCGGTCCTGGATGCCGGCCGACTTCATCGCCGCGATCACGGCGGCCATGGCGTCATTGTTGGCATCGAGCGCGGCGCGCGCGGTTTTGGCCTCGCGCATGACGCTCAGCGTCAGGACCGCCAGATCGGGGGCTACGGTTGCTTCGCCTTCGCCCGACACGATGATGCGGGGCGGCGTCGGCAGATCGGCGGCTCCAGCCATCGCCGGAAAAGCGATTGCAGTGGCGAGCGCGAGAGGCAAAAGATGTCTGGTCATGAAAATCTCCTTGGTCTGCGATCAAGTCGCAAGGGGTCGCGTAGAGCGCGATTATGGGTTGATTTGGGCGATCTGCGGAAGCCCGTCGGGGAAAGCCTTGTGCCGCGATGCGAAAAACATTAATCCAGCCCGCGTGGGGCCTGTAGCTCAATGGTTAGAGCCGGCGGCTCATAACCGCTTGGTTGGGGGTTCGAGTCCCTCCGGGCCCACCATTATCGCTATTTATCAATAAGTTATCGTTTTTTATTTGCCTCGGTTAGCCAAAATCAGGTTGGCGATTCTCCGTCGATCTCGTTGAATTCATTGATTTATGATGGGCTCCCGAGGACTGCCGATCAAACTGCTTTACAACATAGGGCGGCGCGAAAGGAATCGAACTGCCCGCAATGCGCTCGTTCCATCCGTTTCGGGCGGGTGCAGTCCTTCGGCGCGACAGCGGGCTAACTCTCAGCAAATATTTCCGCCGTGCTCCCGGGCTGATCGAGTTTCCAGACACGGGCTATGCAGCGGCGCATCTCGTCAGCCGTGGCCCCGCCTCGAAATTCGGCAAGACGTATGGCTTTGGCTTCCAGTTCCTGTTTCGCAAGCGTGTTGCCGGGATCGCCCTTGGGCTCGTCGACGCGGGCATTGAGCTTGCGGCCGTCAACGGTCGTGACGCTTACCTTGCCGACCCATTGCTTGGGATAGAGGGTGTCGACCTCGGCGTCGAGTTCCATACGCACCTTCGCGCGGAAGCGTGCGACGCGGGCGTCGGCAAGCGCGTGGTGTTCGAACGCGTCGAGGTCGGCGACGCCGTGAACAGCGATCAGCCCCAAAACCGTGCCCATGGAGAACTTCGCCTGGTGGACGGTTTGCGGAGTGACCACAGCGCCCAGGACATCGATGGCTCCCTGATGGACATGGGTCACCACGCCGGTGATGTCGTCCGGACCGAGCCCTTCGCGGCGCATGAGAGACTGCAGCGCGTCGGCGGCCGGATGAGTGTGCCGGCAGGCTGCGTGCCATTTGAAGGAGGTCTCCTCGGTTGCCCAACGGCTGCCGAGCCCGTCCGTCAGGCGGGCCGGATCGGCGTCGCTGGACATGCCGGCAGCCATTCCTTGCTGGCCTTCGAGGATCCGCGCGGCGCCCTTGAAGCCATCGCGCGCCAGATAGGCAGCGAACAGACCGTTGGCGGCCGCTCGCGCGGTATGGAGTTGCTTGGAATCGGCAGCGTCACGCAGAAATTCCCAGAGACCTGCCGCCTGCGTCCCAGCCGAGCCGACAGCATGGTTGAGCCCGGCTGCGTCCAACCCGATCAACCTGCCGACCGCCGCGGCTGCTGCCACTGCGCCAGCCGTGCCGGTGGTGTGGAATATCTCGTAGTGCGAGCGTCCGAGGAATTCTCCCACTCGAATGCCCACTTCATAGCCGGCGATGCAGGCAGTCAGGACTTCGCGGCCGGTCTTCCCCTCAGCCTCCGCAACCGCCAAAACGGCCGGAAAGATCACCGCCGCCGGGTGAAAGACCGAGCCGTTGTGAACGTCGTCCTGTTCCACGACATGGGAGGCCGCCGCATTGACCATCGCTGCGAAGTAGGGGCTTGTGCGCCGCCGCGTCGGGATGATGGTGCTTGGGCCGTCCGCCGGCCCCATGGCACGCGCAAAACCGTCGATCATCTCGACCTGGTGCGCGCCCTTGCCGGCCAGCGCCGAGCCGAGCCAGTCGATCATCAGTCCTTGCGCGAAATGAACGACGCGCGGCGGGATCTGTTCGAAGTCGAGTTCGGCGATGAAGGCGCAAAGCCTGGCGGTCGGCCAATCGGCGGTGTCCGTGCTCATCGGTTGCTTCTCCCTCTGCATGCCCTTCAGACCAAAGCGGCCCGGCGCAGGACTTGCCTTGCACGTTCGACGACCGGTCGATCCACCATCTCGCCTTTCACCAGGCTGACTTCGCCTGGTGAGGCCGCGCCAATGATGTCGCGTGCCCATGCGATGTCACTATCGCTCGGGCGAAAGCCACTGCGAATCGGCTCGATCTGCCTCGGGTGGATGGCCATCTTGCCGCCAAAACCCATCTTCATGGCGTGGCGGGCGTCATCCTCGGTGATTTCGGGACTGTTCAGGTCGGTCGTTACGCCGTCGATCGGCGCGGCACGGCCAGCCGCGCGCGAGCGCCAGACGATTTCGTTGCGGGCCGCAAGCAAGGTCAGCCGATCATGCGCGCAACCGAGATCGAGCGAGAAGTCGACCGAGCCGAAGGCGACGGCAACGACGTTGGGCATGGCCAATATGTCCGGCAAGTTGGCGAGACCGACGGCGCTCTCGACCAGCGCGATGACGCAAACGCTGCGTGCCATGTGCCTGGCCATATCGGCAATGTCTTCCGGACGTTCGGCCTTGGGCAGCATGACGGAGACGCCGTCAAGGCGCCGCACGGCAGCGATGTCCGCCTGATGCCAAAATGTGCCGGCGGCATTGATGCGGACCACGACCGCGGATTTCAGCGCGGCTGCATGAGCAACGACCGCTTCCCGAGCGCGGTCCTTGTCGCCAGGGGCGACAGCATCCTCGAGGTCTAGAACGACTGCGTCCGCGCCGCTGCTGTCGGCTTTGGCAAACCGCTCAGGACGTGAGCCCGGCACGAATAGCGGCACGACAGGCGTGACGAAGCTCACCATTGCGCCGTGGCTTTCACCGTCACATGGCCGTCGGACGACCGTGCCTCGAGAGCCATGCCGTCCTGGCCTGGGGATGTTGCGCTCAGAAGCAGGCGCTGTGGGCCGCTCGCCGGATGGACGCCGCGGAATGAGAAACGGCGCGGCGACTGACCGACAATGGCGGCGGCGAAGTTCATCAGCAGCGTCGCCTGCAGCGGGCCATGGATGACGAGCCCGGGATAGTGCTCGACCCCCGTGGCATAGGGCGCGTCGTAGTGGATGCGATGCCCGTTGAACGTCAGCGCGGAATATCGAAAGAGCAGCACGGGATCGATGTCGATCGTGCGCTCGTGCGATGCGGCCAGGGGCGAATTGGCCGGCGGGGCAGGGGACGCAGCAGCGGCTTCGGCGCCGCGATAGACGATGATCTGGTCCTCCTCGATGACCGGACCGGAATCGTTGGCGATGTCGTGCCGGACCGTGACGAAGGTGAGCGGGCCGGTGCGGCCCTGCTTCTCCTCGATGGCGGCCAACGTCGAGCGGCGGCGGATGCGGTCGCCGGAGCGGATCGGCGCCATGAAACGCACGTCGCTGGCAGCCCACATGCGACGCGGAAGCGGCACCGGCGGCAGGAAGCCGCCTTTGGCCGGGTGCCCGTCAGGTCCGAGTTCTCGCATGGCGGCAATGTCGGGCGCCAGGCACCAATGCAGTCCGGGCGCGGCCGCGCCCTCGGCAGTCTGCGCCGCGTGGTCCCCAAGCGTGGCGCCAAAGCTGGCCAGCAGGCGCGGGGTCACAACATCCTCGACCTCGTGCGTGCGTCCAACCCATTCCTGCAGTGTGCTTGTGTCCAGGCTCATGAGGTCCTCGTCAGGCGGCGAATTCGGACCGGATCCGGTCCGTATCGGCGCCAAGCGCGGGGACGCTTGGAACCGTTGCAAATCCCTCCGGCCGCCCTGCCGGCTTGGGTACTGCGATGCGCTTGCCGTCCGGCAGTGCCACCTCCGTCCGGCGGAGCGCCTTGTGGTGCGGCAGGTCGCGCATTGCACTCACCCGGCCCCAGGCGATCTGCGCCTCGTCGAGACGGTCTATGGCCTCGTCGCAGTCGATTGCCGCGAAGATCGGTTCGATCTCGGCGTCGAGCGCCGTGCGGTTGGCAACCCGCCAGGTATTGGTGGCGAAGCGTTCGTCGGCGAACAGATCCTGCCTTTGCAGCACGAGCGTGCAGAAGCGCTTCCATTCATTGTTCTGCTGGATGGACACGACCACGCTGCCATCCCGACAGGCATAAGGTCGATACGGGTAGATCGAAGCGTGCGCCAGGCCATATCTCTGCGTCTCGCGGCCCGCATATTCGTAGTGCAGCAGCGGCACGGTCATCCAATCGGCCATGGCGTCGAACATGGCAATCTCGACAATGCGGCCGCGCCCGGTCTTCTGGCGCGCCAGCAAGGCTTCGAGGATCGCTGCATGGGCGTTCATGCCGGTGGCGATGTCGGCGGCGGAAACCCCGATTTTGCTCGGCGTGTCTGGTGTGCCGGTAACGGCGCAGATGCCGCTTTCGGCCTGCACCAGCATGTCGTAGGCGCGCATGCCCGCGTAGGACGTATCCTGCCCGTAGCCGACGATGTTGATGGCTATCAGCCGAGGAAACTCTTTCGCAATTGTATCGGCCGAGAGGCCGAGCCTGTCGATGGCGCCCGGCACGAGATTCTGCACGAGAACATCGGCGCGCGCGACCATCCGGTGCAGCAAAGCCAGGTCGTGCTCAGTCTTCAGGTCGAGCACCGCGCTCTCCTTGCCGCGGTTGAGCCAGACGAAGTAAGCCGACATGCCTTCCACTGCGGAATCGTAATGACGCGCGGTTTCGCCTTCCGGACGCTCGATCTTCACGACGCGTGCGCCGGCATCGGCAAGGCGGACCGTGCAGAGCGGAGCGGCGACGGCCTGCTCGATCGAAACGACAAACAGGCCCTCCAGTGGGCGGGCGCCGTCAGACATTGCGCTGCACTCCCGAGCGCGCCAGCACACCAGGCTTCAGCCGCTCGTTCTTGCCGTAGTCCTCGGCGGCGTGGAAGAACAGATGCGGCGTGCCATCAATGTCCTCGAGCCTCTTGCGGTAGGCGTCCAGATAGGCCTTGCGGCCATCGTCGCCGACGCGGCCCGGCATGTAGGCGACGAAGGGCGGCAGCACGTCGAAGCCGGAATAGCGCAGCAGACCATTGTGGATCGGCCACAGCACCGTGAGGATGTCGCCATCGATGCCGTCGGGCGCGTAGGTGTCGGCCGACGTGCCCGTGGTGGCGGCCACCATGGCGAGCTTTCCCCTGAACATGCCGGTGTCGTATTTGCGGCCCGGCAGATAGGCGAAACCGCGCGCGAAGACGCGATCGGCCCAGCCCTTGAGCATTGCTGGCATTCCGAACCACCAGACCGGGAACTGGAACAGCACGAAGTCCGCCCGCTTCACCTTTTCGATCTCTGCACTGATATCGGCCGACAGTGCGCCGGCCTCGTAGGCGGCGGTCTGTTCGCGCGGCAGGCTGAAGAGGTCCGGATCGTTACGCTCGCCCGATACGTCGCCCGGCCCTGCGACAGGATTGAAGCCCATCGCATAGAGGTCGCTGACGACTACATCGTGGCCTGCGCGGGTCAAGGTTTCCACGGCCAGATCCTTCATGGCGCCGTTGAAGGATTTTGCTTCCGGGTGTGCATAGACGATGAGGACGTTCACGGGCGACTCCTAGTAGGAACGCGGCAGTCCAAGCACGTGCTCGGAAAGGTATGACAGGATGAGGTTGGTCGAGATCGGCGCGACCTGATAGAGACGCGTCTCGCGGAACTTGCGCTCGACATCGTACTCTTCCGCGAAACCGAACCCGCCATAAGTCTGGATGCAGACATTGGCGGCTTCGTTCGAAGCGTCGGCCGCCAGCATCTTGGCCATGTTCGCTTCGGATCCGGGGTTCTTGCCGGCCTCGTAGAGGTTCAGCGCCTCGCGCACCATCAGTTCGGCCGCGCGCATGTTGGCGTAGGCCCTTGCGATCGGAAACTGGATGCCCTGGTTCTGGCCGATCGCCCGGCCAAACACATGCCGCTCCTTTGCGTAGGTGCTTGCCTTTTCGATGAACCATTTCGCGTCGCCGACGCATTCGGCTGATATCAGGATGCGCTCGGCGTTCATGCCCGAGAGGATGTAGCGGAATCCCTTCCCCTTTTCGCCGATCAGGTTTTCGGCGGGTACGCGCAGATCGTCGAAGAAGAGCTCGGTGGTGGCATGGTTCATCATGGTGCGGATCGGCCGGATGGTGAGGCCGTTGCCGACGGCTTCGCGCATGTCGACGATGAGGACGGAGAGGCCGTCGGTCTTTTTCATGCCGTCCTTCAGCGGCGTGGTCCGCGCCAGCAGCAGCATCAGATCCGAATGCTCGGCGCGGCTGGTCCAGATCTTCTGGCCCTTGACCACGAAATGATCGCCATCGAGGCGAGCAGTGGTCTTGAGCGCGCCGGTGTCGGTGCCGCTGGTCGGTTCGGTGACGCCGAATGCCTGCAGGCGCAGTTCTCCCGTGGAGATCTTTGGTAGGTATCGCTGCTTCTGCGCTTCCGAGCCGTGGCGAAGAAGCGTGCCCATCGTGTACATCTGGGCATGGCAGGCGCCGCCATTGCAGCCGGCGCGCTGGATTTCCTCCAGCACGGCAGCGGCGGCCGAAAGCGGCAGGCCCGAGCCACCATATGCCTCCGGGATCAGGATCGAGAGCCATCCGGCCTGCGTCAACGCTGCGACGAAGTCGCCGGGATAGGCCATGTCCCTGTCGAGTGCGCGCCAGTATTCTCCGGGAAAGCGCGTGCACAGCCTGGCGACGGCATCGCGAATGTCCTGATAGGCTTCCATGAGTTTTGTCCGGGTTTTCGTCTTGCTGCGGGCCTCACTATCGCGCCTCCGTGCCCTGTCAGCAATGCAGGGCGGACGTGAGCAGATATAACGGAATTCGAATGCTTATGGTGGAGGGCCGAGAAGTTGGCCGACCCAGACGGCCCGCCCGACAAGATCCTTGGCGATGTCCTCTATCGCTTGTCCGGCAAACCGCGCGAGCCGCGAGGCAGGCCGGTCCGCCGGGTAGGCAAGGATCAGGCGGCGCACGGGCACCGGATCGATCAATGGCGCGGCGGTGAGCAGCCCGGCAGTCACGTCGGCATGGATAGGGGCGAGCGGTAGGATCGTCCAGCCATGGCCGTTGCGCACCAGGTCCTTCAGCGCCGAATAGGAGTCCGCTTCGATGCCGACATCGAGCGTGATGCCGGCATCCGTGGCGCAGCGTTCGACGATGATGCGCAGCCCGTGCTTGATGCTGGGCAGCAGCAGGCGCTTGCCCGCGAGCGAGGCGAACGACACGGCGCGCACGGTTGAAAATCCCGCATCCGGCGGTCCGATCAGGAACAGGTTTTCCAGGAGCAGCGGGCGCGAGCGCAGCGAACGCGCCATGCGCGGGTCGTAGAGTACCGCGACGTCCACCTCGCCGCGGTGCATCCAGTCCAGCAGATAGCCGGTGTAGGCGCTGACAAGTCTGAGCTTCGCCTTGGGATGGGCCTTGCCGAAGGCGGCCGCCAGCGGCAGCGAAATAATGTCGGCAACGGTGGGCGGCAGGCCGATGGCCACTTCGCCGGTCAGCGGCGCATCGGCGGGCGTGGCCGTGGCGCGGATCTCGTCGATCTCGGCCATCACGCGCATGGCGTGCGCCAGCACCTCCTTGCCCTGCTCGGACAGCACCATGCCGCGTCCATGGCGCAGGAAAAGGGCAAAGCCCAATTCCTCCTCCAGCATGCGCACCTGCCGGCTGAGCGCCGGCTGCGCAATATGCAGCCGGTCGGCGGCCTTGCTGAGGCTGCCGAGTTCGGCGACGTGGATGAGGGTGCGTAGCTGCGATAACTCCATGAGCTATCGAGTACCATTATATCTGATCACGAGAAAGAGACGAAGATTGCATCGGTCAAGCGCGCTAGTCTAATGCCAGTCCAATATCTCGGAGATGCAAGGTGACGGCGAGCATACAAGCAAAACCTCCGGAAGCAGCAGCGCTTGCCGCCGCTCCGACCGTGTCTGAAAGGCAGTGGCCGGATCAGGTCTATGAGGTGCTCAAGGCTGCCGGCATCAGCCACATGTCCTATGTGCCGGATGCCGGTCATACCACATTGATCCGCCTTTTCAGTGAGGATCCCGAAGTCGTCACCAATGTGCTGACGACGGAGGAGGAGGGCATCGCCATCGCAGCAGGCTCCTGGCTCGGTGGCAAGCGGAGCGTCGTGCTCATGCAATCCTCCGGTGTCGGCAATTGCATCAACATGCTGTCGCTTCCCGTGCAGGCGCGCTTCCCCTTGCTCGTCCTGGTGACGATGCGGGGCGAATGGGCCGAGTTCAACCCGTGGCAAGTGCCGATGGGGCAGGCGACGGAGGCGTCGCTGAAGGCGATCGGGCTCAGGGTGCTGCGCGCCGAAACCGGTCCCGACCTGGTGGAGACGGTGGCGCAGGCAGCCTTGATGGCTTTCGACGCCGACCAGCAGATTGCCGTGCTGATCGGGCAGCGGCTGCTCGGCAAGAAGAAGTGGTGAGCGACATGAATTTACCGACCATGGACCGCCGGGTTGCGGTGAAGAAGCTGCTCGACGCCCGCGACGGAGCCCTGGTCGTGACGGGTCTCGGCTCGCCGAGCTACGACGTGCATGCCGCCGGCGACCGCAACGACAACTATTATCTGTGGGGCGCCATGGGCGGCGCTGCGCTGATCGGCCTGGGGATTGCCCAGGCCCAGCCCGCCAAGCGGGTCATGGTGATCACCGGGGATGGCGAACAGTTGATGGCCTTCGGTTCGCTGGCGACGATCTCGGTGGCGCGGCCGAAAAATCTCGACCTGATCGTGCTCGACAACCAGCATTTCGGCGAGACCGGCATGCAGTCCAGCCATACCGGCAAGGGCATTGGTTTCGACAAGGTCGCGGCCGCTTGCGGTTTTTCGAAGACCGCCGAGCTGCGTACGCTGGAGGAGGTCGACATGCTCTGTGGAGAACTTCGGCGCCCGGCCGACGGTCCGCGCCTTTTCGTGCTGAAAATCACCGCCGAGAACCTGCCGCGCTCTCTGCCGCCGCGCGACGCGGTCGAGGTCAAGAACCGCTTTCGCGCCCATCTGGGCTTTGCCACCTGTTGAGGACCGATATGGCGCTGGTCAGTTTCCAGAACACGGTCGGCGGTCGGTTGCAATCGACAGCCGATACATTCGAGAGCCATGATCCGTTCACCGGCAGGCCCTGGGCGCTGATCCCGCGTGGAGGAGCGAGCCAGGTGGACGCCGCCGTGGCGTCCGCGAAGGCAGCATTCCGGTCGAAGGAATGGGCCGGCATCACGCCGACCGCGCGGGGCAAGCTGCTCGTGCGGCTGGCCGATCTGATCGCCGAGAACGCAGATCGTATTGCCGCCATCGAGACGCGCGACAATGGCAAGCTGCTCACCGAAATGACGGCACAGCTGCGCTATATCCCGGAATGGTTCCGCTATTTCGGCGGTCTTGCCGACAAGATCGAAGGGTCGGTGCTGCCGATCGACAAGGCTGGCATGTTCGCTTTCACCCGCCACGAGCCGCTGGGTGTCATTGCAGCGATCGTGCCCTGGAATTCGCCGCTTTTACTCCTGACATGGAAGCTCGCGCCGCTGCTGGCGGCAGGCAACACTGTCGTCATCAAGCCGTCGGAACACGCCTCGGCCTCGACGCTGGAGTTCGTGAAACTGTTTGCGCGGGCAGGCTTCCCGCCCGGCGTGGTCAACACCGTTACCGGCATGCCGCTTGATGTCGGCGCGCCACTCGTCTCTCATCCCGACGTCGCCAAGATCGCCTTCACCGGTGGTGAGCCTGGCGGGATCGCGGTCTATCGGGCGGCTGCCGAACAGCTAAAAGTCGTCACGCTGGAGCTCGGCGGCAAATCGGCCAACATCGTCTTCGACGACGCCGATATCGAGAGCGCGGTCAACGGCGCGATCTCAGGCATCTTCGCGGCCAGCGGCCAGACCTGCATCGCGGGTTCGCGGCTGCTGGTGCATCGCAAAATCCACGACCGGTTCGTGGAAGGCGTCATAACGCTGGCGGCCAGCGCTCGATTGGGCAATCCGGCGCTGCAAGAGACGCAGGTCGGGCCGATCACCACGCAAGCCCAGCGCGAGAAGGTGCTGTCCTATCTCGGCATCGCGCGCCGCGAGGGTGCGCTTTGCGTGCTGGGCGGCGGCAAGCCGGCCTCGGGTGAACTGGCCGAGGGCTGGTTCGTCGAGCCCACCATCTTCACCGGCGTGAACAACACCATGCGGATCGCGCGTGAGGAGGTGTTCGGGCCGATCCTGTCCGTCATCCCCTTTGACGACGAGGACGAGGCCTTCGCCATTGCCAATGACAGCCCCTATGGGCTGGCGGCAGGAATATGGACCAGCGACATGGGCAGGGCGCTGCGCGGCGCGGCCGCGATGGAAGCGGGGATGGTCTGGATCAACTCATACCGTGCCGTCTCCTACATGGCGCCCTTCGGCGGCTACAAGAGGAGCGGTATCGGGCGCGAAAGCGGGCAGGATGCCATCAATTCCTATCTGCAGACCAAGACGGTGTGGATAGACACCGCCGGCAAGACCGCCAATCCCTTCGTTATCCGCTAGGCTAGGCTTCGGTGGGAGAAACCCCATTCCTAGCCAAGCTCGGCCCATGCTCCCTGAGACGGTGGCCGACTTACAAATGATCGAAGGATTGGACATGAGACAGGCAGGCAAGGTGGCGGTTGTCACAGGCGCGGCGCGCGGCATCGGACGCGCTTGCGCGGAACGCTTTTTGGCCGAAGGCGCGAAGCTCGTGCTCGGCGACATCGATGCCGTGGAGTTAAAAAAATGTGCCGCTGAAATCGGTACCACCGACAGCGTCCTGGCGGTCGTCACGGATGTCAGCAAGAAGGACCAGGTCGATGGGCTGATTGCAGCGGCGGTGGCGAAGTTCGGCCGTGTCGACATCATGGTCAACAATGCCGGCATCGCTCCGGTCCAGGACTTTCTCGACATCACAGAGGCGGACTACGACAGGGTTCTCGCCGTCAATCTCAAAGGTGCGTTCATGGGCACCCAGGCCGCAGCCCGCCAGATGATCGCGCAAGGTGGAGGCGGCGTCATCATCAACATGTCGTCGATCAATTCGGGCCTCGCCAACCCACGTGTCGCCACCTACGCGATCTCCAAGGGCGGCATGAACCAGGTCACCAGCACCGCGGCCGTCGCCTTCGCCCCCCACGGCATCCGCGTGGTCGGTGTCGGGCCGGGCACCATCGCCACGGACATGGTCATGGACGGGACATTCATCGACTCGGAAGAAATGCGACGGGCGGTCCTTTCGCGGACACCTCTCGGGCGCCTCGGCACGGCAGCCGAGATCGCCTCGGTCGTGGCATTCCTGGCCAGCGACGACGCTTCCTACATCACCGGCGAGACGATCTACCCCGACGGGGGGCGCCGCGTTCTGAACTATACGGTCCCGATCAAGGAGTGAGAAGAATGGGGAGTGACGACATGGGCAATTTCGACAAGCTGCATCACATCTGCATCGTCGTGCACGATATCGACAAGGCGCAGGCCTATTATGACTCCATCGGCATCGGCCCATGGGAGTCCTATCCGCCGCTGGCCGAATACGAAGAACTCCAGGTCCCAAGCCCCGAGGGTTTCAAGGCGATGCAATACCGGATTTGCAACTTGCCGAACGTTCAGCTGCAGCTGTGCGAGCCGAACGGCGATCCTTCACCGCAGCGGATTCATCTCGACAGCAAGGGTGAAGGCGTCTTCCATATCGGCTTTGAGGTTCGCGATGCGGATGCAGCCGAGGCCAAGGCGCAGGACGACGGGCTTCCCGTGCTGATGCGCGGGCGCCGGGAAAACCGCACCGGCTTCACCTATTACGATACGGCCGACAAGGCGGGCGTGATCCTGCTGACGAGGGCGACCAATCTGCCCGGCAAATGATCTTCGCGCGAAGGATTGGGGCTGGACAAGGAGACGGGGCGACTGATCAGCTGCCCCGCAATTCCTCAAGCCGGTCGACCAGGAATTTGCCGCTGGTGATGATATGCATTTCCAAAAGGCCGACGGCGCGCAGCGTATCTTTGGCTTCGCATAGGTCGATGAGCTGCCAGTGGTCGCGGTCGGACTGGGCCTGGATCTCGGTGAGCGTCACCATCATGCGCGTGTAGCGTTCCAGCTGCTGATAGATGCGCCCGACCAGTTCGATCGTCGCCTTGCGGCCGGACGGCGCGTAGAGCGCGGCGTGGAAGTTCCAGTTGAGCTGGTTCGAATACTCGCCGGTCTTGCCCTGCTCCTGGTGCTGCTTTGCGCGCTCGCGGGCCAGCGCGAGGTCGGCCTCCGTCATCCTTGGAATGGCGAGGGCCAGTAGCCATGTTTCGATCCGGGCCCGCAATTCGTAGAGCTCGAGGATCTCGTCCAGGGAAATGGAGGTGACGACGGCGCCCTTGTGGGAAACCAGCGTGACGAAGCCTTCCGAATGAAGCTGATGCAGCGCCTCTCGCACCGGAATTCGGCTGACGCCGAACTCGGTGGCCAGATGCTCCTGCCGCAACTGAAAGTTGGCCTCGTATTCGCCGATCAGGATCTTCTGCCTGATGGCATCGGCGACCTGGGTCGAGATGGTTTTCTTCTGTACGAGCATGAATCAGCCTGAGGCGGCCGCCGTGTTTGTTGACTGGCGCCGTGTTGATTGAAGAAGTGGACGCATAGCACCGTTGTCACCGCGATGCCATGTCGCCCGTTTCGCTTCAGTAGACATGTTCCTCGATAGGTTGATTGCCAGCGATCCGTTCGTAGCGGAAGGCCGACAGGTCGACAGAGCGGTACTCGCCATAGGCAATGAGATCACTGACGCCCGACCCGGTCGCCGCTGCATGCATCATGCCGTGGCCGCTGAAGCCGGTGGCCAGGACAAAGTTCGAAACCTCGGGATGCCGGCCGATGATACCGCTGTGGTCGAAGGTGTTGTATTCGTAGAGCCCCGCCCAGGCGCGCAACATCCGCAATTGCTCAAACCCGGGCACACGATGGGCGAGCGCCGGCCAGATCAACTCGTCGAACAGGTCGTAATCCACATCCAGGCCAAAATCGTCCGGCTCGTTCTCGCGCACCGGCGGAATACCGCACAGGAAGAGCTGGCCTTCCGGCCGCAGCCAGAAGCCGCTCGTGTCGAAGACGAAGGGGCAGTTTTCGATCCTTGCCGGCGTTTCGAAGACGAAGACGCAGCGCTTGCTCGGGACAACCGGCAGTTCGGCGCCGGCCATCTTGGCGATGCCCGCGCTCCACGGTCCGGCCGCGTTGATCACCGTGCCGGCGGCAAGCCGGTCGCCATTGTCGAGCACCACTTCGCCGACCTTTTGGGGAGACGCCATGGTCAGTCCGGTCACCGTCGCGGCAAGATAGTCCACGCCCTGCGTGCGCGCCTTGCGGCGAAAGGCCTGCATCAGGCCGGGGCCGTCGAACCAGCCTTCGCTGCCAAGGCCGAGCGAGCCAAGGGCGAGATCGTCCGTGTTGAGCCACGGGAAGCGTCGTGCCAGATCAACCTGCTCGATCAGTTCGGCGTCGACGCCCATGCCGCGCTGAACGCGGTTCTTGGCACGCTGCGCGTCTGCCCGCTCGGGTGTCGCCAGCACGAGGTAACCGGGCTCATGCAGGCCGATGTCGGCCAACTCGTCGCCGATGGCAAGCCGCGTCTTTACCTGGCGCAGGAAGTCGATGCTGAACTTCGACATGGCAATGTTGGGCGCCGTGCCGAACTGCTGGCGGATGGCGCTGGTCGACAAGGAAGACGAGGAGGCCGTGTAGTAGGGGTCCCGCTCGATCACCGCAATACTGCCATCGAAATCCGGATTGGCTGACAGGAAATAGGCGATCGAGCTGCCGACAACGCCGCCGCCGACGATCACCACATCATAGTTTGTGCCCATTCCAATCGTGTTCCCTATCTCGAATGTCATACGCGGCGATGAAGGATTGGATACTTTCCTCTATCGACCCACCACTCGAATGAGACATAACCCGGTCTTCGATGCAGAAAAAGGGGTTTGACGCGAAAATCAGAATACATTATCCAATTTCACCAGATATCACCTGCCCGGCAACGTCGCGGCAGCCATGACGAGGATTTCCCGTGGGCCTCATCGCTCCCCGTCTCGACGTCATCAAGCCAAGCCCCAGCATGGCGGTCACCGCGCGGGCAATCGAAATGCGCTCGGTCGGCATCGACGTCATCAGCCTGAGCGCCGGCGAGCCGGATTTTCCAACGCCTCCGCACATCGTCGAGGCGGCCTACGAGGCGATGCGCAGGGGTGAAACGCGCTATACGGCGGTCGACGGCACCGCCGCGCTGAAGAAGGCGGTGGCCGGGAAATTCAGGCGCGAGAACGGCCTCGACTACAAGCCTTCGCAAATCAGCGTCGCGGGTGGCGCAAAGCAGATCATCTACAACGCCCTGCTGGCAACGCTGGCCCCCGGTGACGAGGTGGTCGTCCCCGCGCCCTATTGGGTTTCCTACACCGACATCGTCCTGCTCGGCGAAGGCAAGCCCGTGGTCGTTCCTTGCACGGAGGCGCAGGGCTTCAAACTGACACCGCAAGCCCTGCGAGCCGCGATCACCGGGCGCACCAAATGGCTGCTGCTCAACACGCCTTCCAATCCGACTGGCGCCGTCTACAGCCCCGACGAACTTGCCGGCCTGGCCGGGGTGTTGCTCGATCACCCGCATGTGCACGTTCTGACCGACGACATCTACGAGCATATCCTGTTCGATGGACGTACCTTCCATACCATCGCCGGCGTCGAGCCGAGGCTGAAGGACCGTACGCTGACAGTGAATGGCGTGTCGAAGGCCTATGCCATGACCGGCTGGCGGATCGGCTATGCCGGCGGGCCGGAACCGCTGATCCGCGCCATGGCCACCGTGCAGAGCCAAAGCACGTCGAACCCGTCATCCATCTCGCAGGCCGCGACCATTGCCGCACTGGAAGGTCCCCAGGACTTTCTTCGCCCTCGGGCGCTCGAATTCCAGGCTCGGCGCGACCGCGCTCTGGAGCTGCTGCGCAAGATTCCCGGCCTTACCTGCCAGACGCCCGAGGGCGCCTTCTATCTCTATCCCAATTGCTCGGCCCTGATCGGCCGTCGTCGCCCCGACGGCACTCCCATCGGCAGCGACGATGATTTCTCGCTTTACCTGCTCGATCAGGCGCGGGTCGCGGTGGTGCAGGGCTCTGCCTACGGGCTGTCGCCGCATTTCCGCATTTCCATAGCCACGTCGATGGATCTGATCGAAAAAGCGATCGGGCGAATCGCCAAGGCTGTCGAAGCGCTGCGATAGGGTCGGCGATGGATCTCGACTTCGTCCAGAAGCTGATCGAATTTGTCTCGCGTTCGCCCATTGCCGAACTGGAGATCGAGCGCAATGGCGTTCGCATCCGCATGTCCAGGCAGATGGCGCCGGCGCAATCCGCGTCGCAAGCGCAATCTGCGTCGCAGTCGGGGCCAGCCGCCGTCCCTGCCGTCTTCACAAATCCGGCTTCGACATCTCCGCCCATCGCACGCTATTCGATCCGCGCGCCGCTGACGGGCGTGTTCTACCGCTCCGGCACCGAAGGTGAACCGCCGCTCGCTTCGGTTGGCGATGTGGTCGTGGAAGGGCAGAAGGTTGGTGTCCTCGAAGCCATGAAGACGTTCAATGTCGTGGAATCCGATCGCGCTGGGCGGATCGTCCAGATCGCGTTCGACGACCATGCCGCGGTGCAGTCCGGCGATGTGCTGTTCGTTCTCGAAGATTTGGGCTGAGGCGATGTTCGACACCGTCCTCATCGCCAATCGTGGTGAAATCGCGCTGCGCATCCTGCGCGCCTGCCGCGACCTCGGATTGAAGACGGTGGCGGCGCACTCGGAAGCGGATGCGAGCCTTCGACATGTCGCGCTGGCGGACAGGGCGATCTGCATCGGACCGGCGGCCGCGACGGAGAGCTATCTCAACATCGCCGAGATCATCGCGGCCGCGCAACTCACCGGCGCGGGCGCGATCCATCCGGGCTACGGCTTCCTCTCGGAAAACGCCGCCTTCGCCGAGGCTGTCGAGAATGCCGGCCTTGCCTTCATCGGGCCGTCGGCGGCGGCGATCCGCACCATGGGCGACAAGGTCTCCGCCAAGCGCACGATGATCGCCGCCGGCGTTCCCTGCGTTGCGGGCTCGGAGGGGGCGCTGCCGCAGGACGAGCAGGCAGTGCGCGCCATTGCCGAGGCCATCGGCTATCCGGTCATCGTCAAGGCAGCGGGCGGCGGCGGCGGGCGCGGCATGCGCATCGTGCGCGAGCAGCACGCCCTGATGGAAGCCGTTTCAATGGCGGTGAAAGAGGCGGACCGGGCCTTCGGCAACCCGCAAGTCTATCTGGAAAAATTCCTCGAGCAACCGCGCCATATCGAGATCCAGATTCTGGCGGACAAGCATGGTAGGGCGGTCTGGCTCGGCGAGCGGGATTGCTCCATGCAGCGCCGCCACCAGAAGATCATCGAGGAGGCGCCGGCGCCCGGCATCGCCCGCGAGGCGGTTGCCGAGATCGGCGAGCTGTGTGCCCACGCATGCCTGACCATCGGCTATACAGGCGCGGGCACATTCGAATTCCTCTACGAGGACGGGCGCTTCTCTTTCATCGAGATGAACACCCGCGTGCAGGTGGAGCATCCCGTCACGGAACTTGTCACCGGCATCGATATCGTGCGCGAGCAGATCCGCATCGCCCGGGGCGAACCCCTGTCGTTCAGCCAGGAAGACATCCGCATCCAGGGCCACGCCGTCGAATGCCGCATCAACGCTGAAGATTCATACAGCTTTCGCCCGCATCCGGGCCGGGTCGAGCGCTGGACGCCGCCCGGAGGTCCCGGAATCCGCGTCGAATCGCATCTCTACTCCGGCTACACCGTGCCGCCGCACTACGATTCATTGGTGGCCAAGCTGCTGGCGCATGGCGTGACGCGAGCCGAGGCGATCCGGCGCATGAGTGGCGCGCTGGGCGAGATGGAGGCCGTCGGCATCGCCACCAACGCGCCGCTGCACGGCCTCCTGATGGACGAGCCCGGCTTCGCTGCCGGCGGCTTCGATATCCATCATCTCGAACGTCTCATTGAAGGCGGTCTGCTCCAGGGACGAGGCGGCGATGACGGTTGAGGAGATCGAAAGGCTGGCCGCCTGGTGCGCTAGCGCCGGCATCGGCGAGATCGAAGTGTCGGAGGCCGGGTTTTCGTTGCGCTTGCACATGCAATCCGTTGTTGCCTCGACACCCCCGGTCGAAGCCCTGAAGGCCGAAACGGTCTTCAAGGGCGTGCGCGCGCCCGGCGTCGGCGTGTTCCGTCTCGATCACCCAACGACCGGTCGTCCGATCGCCGAACCTGGCCAGACGGTTCGCAAGGGCGAGACGGTCGGCGTCCTGCAGGTCGGCCCATGCCTGAAGGCAATCGTTGCGCCGGCAGACGGTGTGCTGGGTGCAGCGCTGATCGAGGACGGAGCGGTCGTCGGCTACGGGACGCCGCTCTACGAGCTGGTGTGAAGCAAGGCGACGGTTCGAACCACTGAGGAAAGCGCCATGGCGGCCCAAGGATTGCAGGTCGATATCAATTCCGACATGGGCGAGGGTTTTGGAGCCTACAGGCTCGGCGACGATGCGGCGATCCTCGACATCGTCAGTTCAGCCAATGTGGCCTGCGGCTTTCATGCCGGCGACCCCGAGATCATGGCGGCCACGTTCTCGATGGCGCGCGACAAGGGCGTCGCCGTTGGCGCGCATCCGAGCTTTGCCGATCTGTGGGGGTTCGGACGCCGCATCATCCCGCATTCCATGGATGAGATCGAAAGGCTGGTCGCCTACCAGATCGGCGCGGCGCAGGCGCTTTCCGCCTATGCCGGCCACCCGATCCGCTATGTGAAGGCGCATGGCGCGCTGGGCAACCTTACCCAGACCGACCGTGGCGTTGCCGAAGCGGTGACGCGCGCGGTCAAGGCCGTCGATCCCGGCCTGATCTGCCTGTCCATTGCGCTCGGCTTCCAGGACAGGATCGCGCGCGACGCGGGCCTGACGGTCAGGTCCGAAATCTTTGCCGACCGCGCCTATACGGAGGAAGGCTTTCTTGTCTCGCGCAAGCTGGAAGGCGCTGTCATCCACGACGCCGAGAAGGCGGCAGAACGGGTCGTGCGGATGGTCAAGCAAGGCGCCATCGAGACGCTTTCCGGGCAGATGCTGCAGACGCCGATCGATTCGATCTGCGTCCACAGCGACACGCCGGCAGCCGTCGCCATCGCCGCGCGCGTTCGGCGACGGCTGGAGGCGAGCGGCGTCAGGGTCAGAGCGTTCGCGGCCTGACCACGGCCGCGTCCGTTTCAGAACCAGACGTCGCTGAGGCGATGCCCGCGTGGATAAGGGTCTGTCGGGTCGAGGCCATATTGGCCGATGCTGGTGATCCAGGCCTGTCCGGCGATGGTGACCACGACAGCGTCGCGATCGCCGAGGCGCGTATTGGCGATCACGCGGGAATCGAAATGGGTCCCGATGATCGATCTGTTGCAGAACAGCTCGCCCTTGGCGATCTGCCCCTTTGCCGACATTACCGCCAGCCGCCCGGTGGTGCCGGTGCCTGTCGGCGAGCGGTCGAGCCTGCCATGCAGGCACACCGTGCCGTTGACGCTTTCCACGCGCCCGTCGACGCGCTCGATCGGACCTTCGAAAATCACGTTGGACACGTCGCGGATCTTCGGGTTCTCCGGATGCACGACCTCGAGCTGTTCGTTGACCGCCTTCTTGATGCGTTGGCCCATCAGCGACATCTGGTGGGCCTCGTCGGGTGTTATGGAAAAGCCGAGTGCGCGCGCATTGACATGGGCGAAAGTCATGCCGCCATAGGAGGTGTCGACGGTGATCGTGCCGAGCCCTTCCACCTCGACATGCGTGTCGAGGTGGAGTGCAAAAGCCGGTACATTGGTGAACTCCACCTGCTTCACCTTGCCGTTCTCGCAGAGACAGCGCACCTCGATCATGCCGGCCGGCGCTTCCATGCGCAGCAATGTCTCAGGCTCCTTCATCGGCACCATCCCCGTTTCCAGCGCCACTGTGGCGACGCAGATGGTGTTTGAGCCAGACATGGGCGGGTATTCCGTGCTTTCAATTATGACGTAGCCGAGATCCGCCGAGCGATCGCAAGGCGGCAGGATGATGTTGCCGTTGACGTAGGGCGCACCGCGCGGCTCGAACAAGAGCAGCCCACGAATGTCGTCCATATGCGCTTCGAGATACTCCTTCTTTTCGAACATGGTCTTGCCCGGAACGTCCTTGACGCCTCCGGTGATCACGTTGCCGACTTCGCCCTCGGCATGGCAGCCGACGACCGTGAATGTTTTCGTCCAGCGCATTTTTCTCCTCCTGTGATTGGTCTTGGCCCTGGCGATACCGATTCAGACCGCGTCGAGCCCCCGTTCGAGAAAACGATCGAGTTGTTCCATTTCCTGGTGCGAGAGGACGATACCGTCGCGCTCCGACGTCTCGCGGGCTAGGAACCGCCTCTGCGAGGGCAGGCGCGCACCCTGGCCCAAGATCGCCTCGAACAGCGCTTCAGCACGGCCCAGCGGATTGCCGGGCCGGCCGGCGGCGAAGGCTTTCGGCGAGAAAGCGATGACCAACTCTCCGTGCGACGGATAAAGCGTCGTGGTGCCAAGCAGCTCGAGCGCCTCGGGGCTGGTCAGGTCGCCGATCATGATCCCGGCGAGCAGCTCGATCATCGTCGCGATGGCCGAGCCCTTGTGCCCGCCGAAGGGAAGCATGGCGCCTGCCAGAGCAGCTTCGGGGTCCGTCGTTGGCCTGCCGTCAGAATCCATGGCCCAGCCTTCCGGCAGCTTCTTGCCTGCCCGGCGGTGGAGCTCGATCTCGCCGCGCGCGGCAACCGAGGTCGCGAAGTCGAAAACGTAGGGAGGCTGCTCTTCTCGCGGCCAGCCAAAGGCAAAAGGATTGGTGCCCAGCAACGGTCCGTTGCCACCGGTCGGAGCGACGGTGGCATAGCTCGGGCACATGGCCAGGCCGGCCAGGCCTGCCTGTGTCAAAGCTTCGACCTCCACCCAAAGGGCGGAAAAATGCACCGCATCGTTGATCGCGAGTGCGGCAATGCCGCACGACCGTGCCCGCTCGATCAGCACCGGCAGACCCAATTCGAAGGCTGGGTTGGCGAAACCATGCTTCGCATCCACTTTGACGAGGGCGGGAGCGTCTTGCGGCAGCAACTCGGGCAGCGCGTCCGGTTTTACCTTTCCGGCCTTGATCGTCCGCAGGGCGCCTTCGATCCGGTAGATGCCATGCGACTTGCAGGCATCGCGTTCCGCCGCGACGATGACCCTTGTAATGGCGCTGGCCTGAATGGGGTTCAGTCCGGCCTTGCGGAAAATTGCATCGACGCGCTCATGCAGGGCATCGATGGTGATCGTGGTGTTGGTCATTTCTGGCCTTCGGGCTTGGCTGCGCGCAAACGCTGCCTTTAAAAATCCAGACCACCGGCAAAGGCTCTTAGATCCTGTGCAAGCAAAGCGGGCTGCTCGAGGGCTGCGAAATGACCACCGCGCGGCATCGCTGTCCACTGGCGGATGTCCTTGAAGACGCGCTCGACCCAACTCCTTGGCGGCATCGGCAATTCCTTGGGAAACAAAGCCACTGCAAGCGGGACGTTGATCGCCGTGCCGGGCGCGAATGCAAGCGGACGGGCGCGCGTTTCCCAATAGAGCCGCATCGACGAAGCGACGGTCCGGGTGAACCAGTAGAGCGAGATGTTGGCGAGCATGTCGTCGCGCGAAAAGCGGCGTTGGCCAGATCGCCATCGCAATCGCTCCAGTCGCGGAATTTTTCGATCATCCACGCCGCCAGTCCGACCAGCGAATCCGTCAGTCCATAGGCAAGCGTTTGCGGGCGCGTCGCTTGAATATGAGCATAGGCGCCATGAAGATCCGCCCACCCGGCTTTCCGTTCCAGGAAGGCGCGTTCTTCCAAGCTCAGGTCGCCATCCGGGTCTGGATCGTGAGGAGGTGAGTATGAGCCGGGGATGAAGTTCAGATGCACGCCGGCGAGACTGTCTGGATACGCGTGCGCCAGGCAGGTCGACACGCTGGCGCCCAGATCGCCACCTTGCGCGAGATATCGTTTGTAGCCGAGACGGCTCATCAACTCGGCCCAAAGGTCGGCGACGGTGAACAGGTTGAGACCAGGCCTGGTCGGTCGGCTTGAAAAGCCATAGCCGGGAATCGAGGGGGCCACGACGTTGAAGGCGTCCTCCTGTCTTCCGCCATGCGAAAGCGGATCGGTCAGAAGCGGGATCAGCCTGTGAAATTCGAAGACGCTACCTGGCCAGCCATGGGTGAGTATGACCGTTCTGTTGGTCGCCACAGCGGCGCGCGCATGGATGAAATGGATGGTTTCGCCGCCGATATCCGTCTGGTAGTGCGGATGGATGTTCCAGGCGGCTTCATGCTTGCGCCAGTCGAAGCCGGTGCGCCAGTGCTGCATAAGTCGGCGCAGTTCCTCGTGCTCCGTTCCCTGCGCCCAGCCTATCGCCTGCAACTGGTCCGGCTCGCGCCAGGTCGAGATGCGCTTCTTCAAATCGTCGATTTCAGACTGGGCAATCTCGATGGTGAAGGGGCGAATTTTCATGGAGTCCTCTGCTCGCCGGCCATAAGGTTTCGGGCGGCGATAAAGTCGTGACTTTGCTGCCGGTTCGCGCGAAGCGCTTCCGTCGACGCTTCTATCGAGACCGCTGAGAAACGCAGGCGCGCGCCGACCGGCGCTTGCGCCAGCCGCCAGAGGTCGGCTTCGATCACCGTAGCGATCTTCGGATAGCCGCCGCAAGTGTTGGCATCGGCAAGTTGGATGATCGGTTGGCCGGACGGCGGCACCTGGACTGTGCCTGGTACGATGCCGTGCGAGAGCAATTCGAGCGGTGAGAGGAGCGAAAGCGTCTCTCCAGCAAGGCGATATCCCATACGGTTGGCGTCGTTGGTGATGCGCCATTCGCTGCCGGTGAAAGCCGCCTGGGCCTCCGGCGTGAAGGCGTCGAACTCGGCGGCCGGCAGAACCCGCAATTCGATTGCCGAGGCCAAGGCGTCCGCCGCGCCTCGTCGCTCCTCCAGCGCTGCGCCGATGCCGCCCGCGGGAAGGCGGCATTGCGCAGGTTTGAGCGCAAGCCGGTCACCGCGCGACAGGCCGCGTCCGGCGAACCCGCCGAAACCGCCCTTCACATCCGTCGCGCGCGATCCCATGACGGGCGGCAGATCGATCCCGCCGGCAAAGGCGATGTAGGAACGAGCACCGGCGCGCGGCGCCTCGAGGACAAGGGTCTCGCCTGCGCGGATCGTCATGGCCCACCAGGGCGGGCAGGGCCGGTCGCCGATGCTGACGGCGCAATCAGCGCCGGTGATGGCGACGGCGGTGTCGATATGCGCGCGCAGCCGGAACGGATGAAGCGCGACCTCGATCCCGCCGGCCGAAGGATCATTGCCTAGCATGAGATTGGCGATCGCCAGTGCCTGCTTGTCCATGGCGCCGCCATGGCTGACCCCCAGCGCCAGATGACCGGGCCGGCCGAGATCCTGGACCGTGTTCGGCAGGCCGGTGGTGAGGATCTCGATCATGCCTCGATCCCTGCAATTGCGAAGCGAATCTTGTCTCCGGGCCTGAGCAGCACGGGCAATTCCGCTTCGGCCTTGAAGAGCTTCACGTCGGTATGGCCGATGATGTGCCATCCGGACGGCGCTGTCATCGGCATGATACCCGCCTGCGCGCCGCCGATGATGACGGCGCCCTCGGTAACTTTGAGGCGAGGCGTGCTGCGCCTTGCCCAGGCAAGCCGCGGGTCGAGACCGGACAGATAGGGAAAACCCGGCATAGCGCCGATGGCGGCGACGGTGTAGCGGGCCGCCGCGTGGCGCCTGACGGTCTCGTCGACAGACAGGCCGCAATGCGCGGCCCAGCCGGTGAGATCCTCGCCGCGCGCGCCGCCGTAGTGAACGGGAATCGCATGATGCGTGCCGGTCACCGGGTGGGCATCGGTGGCGGACCAGAGCGACATCAGTTGATCTCCGACGCTGTGGGCGTCTGTGGCGAGGGGATCAAACACCACCAGCAGGTTGTTCATGCCGGGAACGGCCTCGCGCACCCCTTCGAGGTTCAGCGCGGCCTTCGCCACCGCCCAGACCAGTTCCTGGGTGGCATCGTTGAAAGCCCCCTGCATTCCATCGAGCAGCAGCGCGCCCGATCCCGCAACACTGATGTGGGGCGTACCGACAACCATGAGCGGTCAGTCCTTCACCGGCACCGTATAATTCAGGATCAGACGGCCGCCGTCCGGATAGATGGTCTGGCCGACAATGTAGGAAGCGTCGTCGCTGGCCAGGAAGGAAGCGACGCTGGCAATCTCCGATGGCTCGCCACAGCGGCCGCTCGGCGTGCGCGACAGGATGGTCTGGCGCTGCGCTTCGCTGGCCATGACCGAGCTCTTGACCATGTCGGTCAGGATGGTGCCGGGGCCGATGGCATTGACGCGGATACTGTGCGGGATCAGTCCGACGGCCATCACCGCGGTCAATTGCTTGATGCCGCCCTTGGACACGGCATAGGCGACGGAATTGGGGATGGCCAGAATGGCGTTGATCGAGGACATGTTGATGATCGAGCCGCCGCGTCCCTGTGCGATCATGGCTCTTGCCGCGGCCTGCCCGAGCAGGAAGGGCGCCTTGAGATTGATCCGCTGAACCAGGTCGAACGCCTCCTCGGGGAAGTCGACGAAATCGTCCAGATGGATGATGCCGGCATTGTTGATGAGGACGTCGACGCCGCCGAATCGCTCCGTGGCCTTGGCAACAATATCAGCTGCCATTTCCTGCGTGCATTCGGAGAGATCCGCCGATAGCCAGGCGGCACGCTCACCAAGACGTTCGGCATGCTCGCGCCCGCGATCGGCCTGTATGTCGACAAGCACCACCTTGGCGCCATCGGCATGAAAGCGCTCGGCGCAGGCAAGGCCCAGGCCTCGTGCCGCCCCGGTGACGATCACGACTTTTCCTGCGTGCTTCACAACCCAATCCCTTTTTCACAATTACGCATTTATGGATATGTTATCCAATCTATCTTGAACTTCGACGCCATTGCAAGCCCCGGATAAGTGGATCTGTTGGGTCGGTTCTGCAGCCGTTTGCCGTTCCTAAGCCACTTTTGGCTTTTTTCTGCCAACCATCTTAAGCCGGTTGACTCCACTGAATTAATTGTGATTGGATACTATATTCATAAAGCGACGACGGCGAGGAGTGTAGGCGATGGCGGATGGATCTCAGGAAAGCGAACTGATCGACGCGTTCCGCGCCCTTGCGACGGCGTTGATCAGCGACAATCTCGCTCGTGTCCCCGGGGCTGTCGGGTTACGGCCGTTTCATCGGGTGAGCGGCGTCATGGCGGGGAGGGCGCTGACGGTCAGGACCCGCCCCGGCGACAACCAGTTCATCCATCGTGCGCTCGATCTGCTGCAGCCCGGCGACGTCATTGTCGTCGACGGCGGTGGCTATGAGGGGCGCGCGCTGGTCGGCGAAATCATGACAAGTGTCGCGGCTTCGCGCGGCGCCACAGGCATTGTCATCGACGGCGCCATTCGCGATGCCGGTGCCATCGGCCGCAATCCGTTCCCATGTTTCGCGCGGTCGGCCATCCATCTCGGACCTTACAAGGATGGTCCGGGAGCCATAAATGTTCCCGTCTGCATAGGCGGCATGGTCGTCGGTCCTGGCGACATCGTCGTCGGCGACGAGGATGGCGTCGTGGCATTTCCAATCGACGGTGCCGCGGCCTTGCTGGCGGCCGTCCGGGCGCAGGAAGCCCGCGAGGCCGAGATCATGCAGAGCATCCAGGAGAACCGTTATCAGGGAGCCTATGCCCCGGCTTCAAGCGGCAGTCACTGATCTGCCGGGTCAGTCCTTGCCGGTGACAATCGTGTGGCCGGCTGGCGATCCTGCTCAACATAACCGCTCCGCAGCTAACCCAGGGGCGAAACAATGCATTTCGGGCACGCCGCCTGGATGCACCAACAGGGGAAAATGGAGAGAATTGATGGTTGTTTCCTTCAAGAGGCTAGCTTGCGCCACCGCCCTTGCCGGGCTGGCTCTGACCACGATGGCCGCGGCTGCCGACATCAAGATCGGCATCGTGGCCCCCATGACTGGCCAACTGGCCAGTGAAGGGCAGGATATGGAGAACGCCGTGAAGATGGCGATCGATGCCGTCAACGCCAAGGGCGGCGTAAACGGCGACAAGATCACTATCACCACCGCCGACGACGCCTGCGATCCGCAACAGGCGGTGACCGCAGGCAGCAAGCTTGTCTCGGAA
>NZ_RZOL01000360.1:0-6351 GCF_004022985.1 Mesorhizobium sp. M7A.F.Ca.ET.027.02.1.1
CTGGGGTATGGAAACCGGCTTCGGTTCGGCGATGGGCAACCAGAACACGGTTTCTGCCATTTTGACGCTTGCCTATGATTGCCGCCGCCCGGGGTTCTTCTACCCGCATGCCATTGCAGCCCTGAAGCTGGTTGATCGTGGGGCGTTGTCAGCCTCGTCGGTTGGCGCCGCGCATGGCGAGATCGGACACACGCAGTTCCTGCCCGGAAACGTCCTGAAATATGGCGTCGGCGGCGGAAACCTGCGCGACAAGGGCACGGCGCTGGCTTCCACCGCCAACTTCCTCAAGGGCCATGGCTGGCGGGCGGGCGCGAGCGCGAGTGCGAATATGGGCGCGATTGCCGGCTGGAATTCCGCGAGCGTCTATCAGCAGGCCATCGCCCGCATTGCCACGGCGATCGACGGCGATTGACGCCATTTCTGACTTGATCGAAAACCCGGCGCAAATGCCGGGTTTTTATTTGATTTCGAGCGTGTAGGAGCAGCCGGCCAGGGTCTTGCCGGGATGGGACTCGACGGTCGAGACGTTGAGCTTGACGTCCGTGGAGAAGGTCAATCCTTCCGACTCTTCGGTACTGTGGACAACGACCTTCTCGCCAAGGAATTTTTGCGGCGTGGAAAAAACGGCCATGACGTTGAGTTCTTTGGCAAGCTCCGGCGCGGCAACGCCGTCGAGCACGGCCATCGGCCCCGCAGCGGTAAACACGATCGATCCCGTCTCGCGGTTGAACACGCGGATCTTGGCCGGCAGTTCGTATTGGCTGAGAAAGGGATTGCCCGAGGCAACCTCCGTCCAGCCAAGCGTTTCAACGGCACCCGGTGCGCTGGACAGCCACAGGGCAAAGTCGTTGTAGGTCGGAACGTCCGCCCTGCACTCGATCAGCGCCGGAAGGTCGAGAGAGGCGGGGTCGAACTCCTGGCTGGCCGCTGGCGTCGCCAGAACAACCAGCGGCGGCAGGCAGCGACCGAAACCGCGCATCCGCGCTACTTGGCGCGGTTGCGCGCGGCCAGCGTCCTCAGCCGCAGCGCATTGAGGCGGATGAAGCCGGCGGCGTCCTTCTGGTCGTAGGCGCCGCGGTCGTCCTCGAAGGTGACCAGCGCATCGGAGTAAAGCGTCTTCTTCGACTTGCGGCCGGTGACCATGACATTGCCCTTGTAGAGCTTGAGGCGCACCGTGCCCTCGACGTCTTCCTGGCTCTTGTCGATCATCGCCTGCAGCATCAGCCGTTCGGGCGCGAACCAGAAGCCGTTGTAGATCAGCTCGGCATAGCGCGGCATGAACTCGTCCTTGAGGTGGGCGGCCCCACGGTCGAGCGTTATCGATTCGATGGCACGATGGGCAGCGATCAGGATGGTGCCGCCTGGTGTTTCGTAGACGCCGCGCGATTTCATGCCGACGAAGCGGTTCTCGACCAGGTCGAGCCGGCCGATGCCATTGTCGCGGCCAAGATCGTTGAGTGCCGCCAGCATGGTCGCCGGCGACAATTTCTTGCCGTTCAGCGCGATCGGATCACCCTTCAGGAACTCGATCTCGATCTCGGTGACCTTGTCCGGCGCGTCCATCGGCGAAACGGTGCGCTGATGAACGAATTCCGGCGGCTCCACCCACGGGTCTTCCAGAACTTTGCCCTCGGAGGACGAATGCAAGAGGTTGGCGTCGACCGAGAAAGGTGCGTCGCCCTTTTTATCCTTCGGCACGGGGATCTGGTGCTGCTCGGCGAAATTCATCAGGTCGGTACGCGACTTGAACGACCAGTCGCGCCACGGCGCGATGACCTTGATGTCGGGGTTCAGTGCGTAAGCCGAGAGCTCGAAGCGAACCTGATCGTTGCCCTTGCCGGTGGCGCCATGCGCAATCGCGTCGGCGCCGGTTTCGCGGGCGATCTCGACCAGATGCTTGGAGATCAGCGGCCGGGCGATCGAGGTGCCGAGCAGGTAGGTGCCTTCATAGACGGCGTTGGCGCGGAACATAGGGAAGACGAAGTCGGCGACGAATTCCTCACGCACGTCGACGACGCGGATGTCCTTGATGCCCATCATCTCGGCCTTGCGACGGGCCGGCTCGAGTTCGCCGCCCTGGCCGAGATCGGCGGTGAAAGTCACGACTTCGGCGCCGAGTTCAGTCTGCAGCCATTTCAGGATGATGGATGTGTCGAGACCGCCTGAATAGGCAAGCACGACTTTTTTGACGTCTTTGGCCTTGGACATTTCTACTCCGTCGATGGCGGACGCCCCAGCCTGGGCGTCACGGATTGTCGCAGCGCCTTTTAGCAGGAACGGCAGAGCGAGCAAGCACGCGTGCATGCACGGCTTCTGGTCCAGCGCATGGCCGGGGGCGGCCGGCAGCGAAAACAATCTGCTGCAATCAAAGGCTGCATTTGCTGGAGGGACTTAATCAAGTTTTCACGCCGTGCCGCTAACACTTACGACAAAGCCGCCTTGACCACGTTCCGGGCGGCTTCTTGCCTGCTTTGTCGTGGGTGTCCTCGGACTCGGGCCGTTCTTGATGCGCGTTATATCATGCATCGCCATGGAGCATAATCTGTGGCTTGTCCTGCTGGCGGCGCTGATGTGCGTCACCGGCTGCTGGGTGACGATCGGCCTCTTCGACCGTTCGAGGAAAACCGCCGGCGTGCAGATGAAGGGCTGGCTGTTCCTGACCGCGGTCGCCGCCGGCTCGTCGATCTGGTGCACCCATTTCATCGCCATGCTGGCCTACCAGCCCGGCGCGCCGATCACCTTCGATCCGGTCCTGACCATGGCATCCCTGGTCATCGCCATCATCGGCACCGGGCTGGGCTTCACCCTCGCATCCGGCAAGAGCCGGCGCCTGGCTCCGGAATGGGGCGGCATCGTCGTCGGCCTGGCGATTTCGGCCATGCACTACACCGGCATGATGGCTTATCATGTTGCCGGCATCGTCGAATGGGACGGCTCCTATGTCGTGGCCTCACTGGTCATCTCGGCCGTGTTCTCCGCCTTGGCCGTCGGCCATGCCGTGCGCCGGCCATACGGCTGGTCGCATTATCTCACCATCGGGCTGCTGGTGCTGGCGATCGTCGGCCTGCATTTCACGGCTATGGCCGCGGTGGCGGTGACGCCGCTGTCCTTCATCAGCACAGGCACCAATCCCGATATTCTGGTGGCAATGGCGGTCGCGGTCGCCGTGGTGGGCCTGATCGTCGCGGCCACCGGCTTCGCCAGCTATCTGATCGATGAGCGTGGCCGTCTGGAGAGTTTCGAGCGGCTTCAGCATCTCGCCCTCAACGACGCCCTTACCGGCCTTCCCAACCGGGTCTCCTTCAACGACCGCCTCGACCATGAGATCGACCGGGCACGCGAGGGCGAGGACACAATGACGGCGGTCATCGTCATCGATCTCGACCGCTTCAAGGAGATCAACGACCTCAGGGGGCACGCCGCCGGCGACCAGGCGCTCAAGATCGTCGCCCGCAGGTTGGCGAAACTCACCGGCGAGGGCGAATTCGTCGCCCGGCTCGGCGGTGACGAGTTCGCCGCGATCAAGCGCTTCAAGGATCAGAACGACCTTCTCGGCCTCGTCTCGCGGCTGGAGAAATCCTTGTTCGAGCCGTTGCGGCTCGACGATTTTGAAATCGCTGCCGGCGCCAGCATCGGCGTCGCCGTCTATCCGCGCGACGGGGCCGATCGCGAGCGGCTGGTCAGCAATGCCGATCTTGCCATGTACCGGGCCAAGAACGACGTGACGCGGGCGGTCTGCTTCTACGAATCCGCTATGGACGAGACGGCGCGGGCGCGCCGGGCGCTGGCCACCGACCTTCGGCAGGCGATCGAGCGCGGCGAGCTTTCGCTGCATTATCAAGTGCAGACCTCGGTCCCGACCGGCGCCACCTGCGGCTATGAGGCGCTGCTGCGCTGGACCCATCCCGTGCATGGCATGATCGCGCCGGTCGAATTCATTCCGATTGCCGAGGAGAATGGCTCGATCATGGCGATCGGCGAATGGGTGCTGCGGACCGCGTGCCGTCAGGCGGCCTCGTGGGACAATGGCCACAAGATCGCGGTCAATCTGTCGCCGGTGCAGTTCGCGCATGCGGATCTCGCCAAGCTCGTCCACCAGATCCTGGTCGAGACCGGGCTGTCGCCGAAACGGCTGGAACTGGAGCTGACCGAATCGACGATCGTCGCCGACAAGGTGCGTACGCTGCATGTCCTTCGCCAGATCAAGGCGCTGGGGGTGACGATCGCGATCGACGATTTCGGCACCGGCTATTCCTCGCTCGACACGCTGCGCTCGTTTCCCTTCGACAAGATCAAGCTCGACCGCTCGTTCATGGCCGATGTCGAGCGAAGCCCGCAGGCCAAGGCGATCATCCGGGCGGTGCTGACGCTGGGCCGCAGCCTTGACATTCCGGTACTCGCCGAAGGCGTCGAGACACTTGTCCAACTCACCATCCTGCAGGTCGAAGGCTGCAACGAGGCGCAAGGCTATTTCCTCGGCAGGCCCAAGCCGATCGATCAGATCCTGCTCATCGGCGGCTCCGATGTCCGGAACGATCAGCCTGCCGCCACGGAGCCCGCCAGGATGCGACTGAGCAGGCCGGCATAGGATTTGCGCCGGGGTGGCCGCCAGCTGATGTCTTCGCCACGCGCCCGCTGGATCGACCATCGGATCGCTCCTGCGTCTGGCACCGTCGCGGCGCATCCTGTATAGGCGCTTCCATCCCTGGGGCCGCTCATGTCGTTCATTCCAGACACCACCACGCTGATCCAGTTCGCCATTGCCACCGTGATCCTGGCGATCACGCCTGGGCCCGACATGACGTTGTTCGTCTCGCGCACGCTGAGCCAGGGTCGCGCCACCGGCTTTGCCTCGATGGCCGGTGCGCTGTGCGGCACGCTGATCCACACCACGCTGGTGGTGGTCGGCGTCTCGGCGCTGATCGTCGCCTCGCCGACGGCCTTTTTCGTGCTGAAGATCTTCGGCGCCGGCTATCTGGTCTTCCTCGCCTGGCAGGCGATCACAAGGGGCTCGGCCTTTTCGCCGGAGAAGAAGACCGGACCTGAGATTTCGCTGCTGCGCAGCTGGGCGGCGGGCCTCGGCGTCAATCTGCTCAACCCGAAGATCATCCTGTTCTTCATGACCTTCCTGCCGCAGTTCGTCTCCGCGCATGATCCGAACGCACCGGGAAAGCTGTTTTTCCTTGGGCTGATGTTCATCGTGCTGTCGGTGCCGGTGACGGTACCGATGGTGCTGGCGGCGGAAAAGTTTTCGGCGGCGATGAAGGCCAGCCCGCGCGTCACGCGGGTGGTCGACTATCTGTTTGCCGGCGTGTTCTCCGCCTTCGCCCTCAAGATCCTGACGGCCCAGGCGAAGTAGGCGCCGTCATCCTGTCTGGCCATCCTCTTTTGATCCTGGTTCGCCTTGCCACCAGCTTGCGGCCCACCGCCCGGCGCTGAGCCAGTAAAAGATACCACCGACCATGCCGCTGCCGATCACGGCCATGATGGCGCTGGTGTCCCTGACGGCGAAGGCGGTGTCACCGCTGTGGTCGGCAAGCCCGAGGAAAACACCGGCAACCACCGCGCCCGCCAGCGCATAGAACAGCCAGTCGCGCCGGCCGAGGATTTCGGCAAGCAGGATGACGACAGAGGCCGGCATCAGGGCGAAATAGGCGACGAACAGGGCGGCGAAGGGAATTGAGAAATACAGGGAAGCCGTCGCCGTCGGATGCGCATGCTCCGGCGTGTAGCCGAGCGATGCCAGCAACAGGATATTGAGGAAGGCGCTCGCCGCCAGCGAGGCGACGGCATAGCCGAACAGGATGACGGTGAAACGGACGAGGTAGCCGACGAGACGCGCCATCAATCCCGGCCCAGAGTCTGTCGCGTGCCGGATCTGCGTCCAGCCAGAAGCCAGTAGACCGAACCGGCGGCGATGCCGGCGGTGGCGAGAAAACCCAGAAAGCCCGGATTGAAGACAAAGCTGCTGGCCGAGCGCGGCATGGATACGCCAAAGGCGATGGACGTGATCGCACCCGTGGCGGCGAAGTAGAACCATCCCCGCAGCGAAAACCGTTCGGCGACGAAGAGCGCCGGACCGACGATCAACAGCGCGCCGATCATCACGGTCAACACGGCGAGCGGGAACGAGCCCAGCCAGTCGAAGGCGAAAATGATGGACCAGTTGCCGTCTTCGATGCCTTCCAGAAGAGCGATCAGCAGCACCGGCACCAGGATCGAAGTCAGCACCGCGGCGACATAGCCGACCGCCATGATGGCGAAGCGTCTTAGCCAGGCGACGGGGCGGCTCACGCCTCGCCGTGCCCCGCTATCATCATCGCTTCCAGCGCCAGCCGGTCGACCTTGCGC
>NZ_RZOL01000361.1:0-6322 GCF_004022985.1 Mesorhizobium sp. M7A.F.Ca.ET.027.02.1.1
CCCTGCAGGCGATCAAAAATCTCGGCAAGAAGGCCGGCGTATCGCTGAATCCTTCGACGCCGGAGAGCGTCATCGAATATGTGCTCGACAGGCTCGACCTGGTGCTGCTGATGACGGTCAATCCAGGCTTTGGCGGCCAGGCCTTCATTTCCGCGGTCATCGAGAAGATCAGGCGAATCAACGCACTGGTTGGCCACCGCCCGATTGACATCGAAATCGATGGCGGCGTCACGGCCGAAACCGCCCCGCTGGTTGCCGCGGCCGGCGCCAATGTGCTGGTCGCCGGGTCGGCCGTGTTCAAGGGGGGCACCGAGGCAGCCTATCGCGCCAACATTGGAGCCATCCGACAGACGGCCGACGGTGCGATCCGGAAAGCCGCATAAATCATTCCATCGGAGGCAAGCATGGCGGCCGTCCCCCCTGTGTGCGATTTCGGCTGGCGCGCCATCGATGCCGTTTTGCCTGGCGTCGACGGCAGGTCGCATTCGATCTTCAGCCAGGCCGGCCCGAACGGCCTGGTCGTGGCCTTCATCTGCAATCACTGCCCTTATGTGAAGGCGGTGATTTCACGTATCGTGTGCGATGCCAACGATCTTAAGGCCGAAGGTATCGGCTTTGTCGCGATCAACTCAAACGATGCCGACACCTACCCGGAGGATTCCTTCGACCAAATGAAGCTCTTCGCCACGACGAACGGCTTTAGCTTCCCTTACCTGCACGACCACCGCCAAACTGTGGCGCGCGATTACGCAGCCGTGTGCACTCCCGATTTCTTCGGGTTCAACAGCGAGTTGGGACTGCAATATCGCGGTCGGCTGGACGCCTCGCGACGAGAAGCCGGAGCGCCCGGGCTGAGACGCGACCTGTTCGAGGCGATGAAGCAGGTTGCCCGAACCGGCGACGGGCCGCTGGACCAGATCGCCTCGATCGGCTGCTCGATCAAGTGGAAGGATGCCGCATGAACGTCGGTGCAGGTAGGCCGCTTCGATCGCCGAAGGCGATCCTGTTCGATCTCGACGGCACGCTGGTCGACTCGGCACCGGACATAGCGGCCGCCGTCAACGAACTGCTGGCCAGTCGCGGTCTGCCGCCGCTGCGCCTGGATCAGGTCACGGCCATGATCGGCGGCGGCGTCAGGAAATTGATCGAGCGAGCCTTCGCGGCGTCGGGAGCGCCACTGCTCGGCAACGCTCTCGATGAGGCCAACCGCGTCATGGCGCCTATCTACCGCCGGCATCTGACCGGCCTGACAAGGCTGATGCCTGGAGTCAGGGAGGCTCTCACCCACTTTCATTTGGGCGGAGTAAGCATGGGGGTGGCAACCAACAAACCGCAGTTGGCGACCCGCGAAATCCTGCTTCATTTCGGATTGACGGAATATTTCGGCGCAATCGTTGGCGGAGACGCGGTGACATTCCTGAAACCGGCGCCCGATGCCCTGCTGCTGGCGTTGGCACAGCTTGGGGTCGACCCCGGTGACGCGCTGCTGGTCGGAGACAGTGGCGCCGACCTGGGTGCCGCACGCGCCGCCGGCATGCCCGTCATTCTGTTGCGCGGCGGCTACAGCCACATTCCGGTGGAAGAGCTTGGCGCCGACCTCGTTTGCGACAGCCTTTTCGATCTGCCTTCGGCCATGCAGAGGCTGCAAGCCGATGCGTGATCAAGGCGTCCGCCGGCCGAACGCAAATTCGAACGGCCGGCCGCGCTCTATTTCGAGAATTGCTTCAGATAGGCAATGACATTGGCGATGTCTTCGTCCTGCTTCAGGCCGACAAACGCCATCTTTGTTCCTTTGACCATGGCCTTGGGATCGTGAAGATAGGTCTTCAGCGTGGGTTCATCCCATTTGACGCCGGACTTGCCTGCCGCGACCATCGCCTGAGAATAGCTGAACCCCGGGTGCGTGCCGGCCGTTCGGCCGATGACGCCGTTCAACGACGGGCCGACCTTGTTCTTGTCCTGGTCGGCGGTATGGCAGACCTTGCATTTGGCGAAGACCTTCTCACCAGCCGCCGCATCCTGTGCCTGGGATTGGCTCGCGATGAAGGGCACAACGGACATGACTGCGAAAAATGCGATTGCGCGCATGGTATTTCCTCATTGATCGTCTGGGTGCCCTGGACGATTTGCGCATGCCGATCCTTTGATCCGTCGGTATGCGCCTTACGCGGTGGAGTGGAAATTCCGCTTCTCCCGTGAAGCGGCGCCGCGTGACTCGGAAGCTAATTGGCATGTTGTGAAAGTCAATCGTACAAAGGTTTAGGGGCCTGCGAGCTCAAGAGACCTTTCCATTCGTCTTTGTTGACGGCTATCGGGCGAGCGCGTAGCTTGACCTCAATCCGGTTTCTCCATTGGCACCTCGGGAAATCCGGCAAGTGGCGGTTTGTCCTGGCTCCTGGTTGGGCTGGACTCGCCGAGATGGGCGTTTGGGAACGCGCAAGAGGTGCTGAATGGACATGGTCGATCTCATATTGACGGTTTGCCTCAGCGCCAATCCGAGCAATTGCCGAGACGAACATCTCTATTTCGAGAGCCGCGGCACTCTGTTCCAATGCATGATCCTTGCCCCCAGCGAAATCGCGAAATGGTCTCAAGAACACCCGAACCTCAAGGTCATGCGCTGGAAATGCGCATTTCCGAGCAAGGAACGAGCCATCTGATTTGGCAGCGCGGAACCCTGGGGAGGAGGTGTCATGATGGTTTCACGGCGCATGACGCTGCGTCTGGCGGTTCTCGGGACAGCCGCTGTTCTTGCTACCAGGCCGGTCGTTGCGGCAGCCAGGATTCGCCTCGGTGTGCTGAAGTTTGGAACCGTGAGTTGGGAACTCGATACACTAAGGCAGCACAAATTCGATGCCGCCAACGGGATCGATCTGGAGATCATCGACTTCGCCGGCGAGGATGCAACCAACGTCGCGATGCTGGCTGGCGCGATCGACATGATCGTCTCCGACTGGCTGTGGGTCTCGCGCCAGCGCTCCGAAGGCGGCGACCTCACATTGACCCCCTATTCGACCGCCGTGGGGGCGATCATGGTGAAGGAGGATTCGCCGATCCGGACGATCGCCGATCTCAAGGACAAGAAAATCGGCGCCGCCGGCGGCCCGCTCGACAAGAGTTGGCTGCTTATACAAGCGCTGACCAGACGCGACCTCGGCGTCGACCTGTCGGCAGCCAGCGACATCGTCTTTGGCGCGCCGCCGCTGATTTCGGAAAAGGCGATACAGGGCGAACTCGATGCGGTGCTGAATTTCTGGCATTTTTGCGCGCGTCTCGAGGCCAATGGCTTCCGTCGATTGATCGGCGTGAATGACGCGGCAAAAGCGCTTGGGGCTCTGGGACCCGTGTCGGCGCTCGGTTACGTCTTCCATGACCAATGGGCGAGCGAAAACCCCGATGCCGTCAGGGGTTTCGTGAGGGCTTCCGCGCAAGCCAAGGACTTGCTGGCCAGATCCGATGACGAATGGCTGCGCCTGGCGCCGATCATTCGCGCGGAAGGCAAGGAACTGGAAAAGCTGCGCGATCGCTACCGCCAGGGCATTCCCAGACGGTCGGTCGCCGAGGAAGCGGCCGACGCCGGCAGGCTATACCATGTGCTGGCGGCGATCGGCGGCGCGAAACTTGTCGGCAGCGCGCCGGAGATGGCGCCCGGCACGTTCTGGCAGGATCCCCGGAAATGACCGCATTGGGAACCGACGGCACGCGTGATGCTCCGCCGAGCATGTCCGGCCGACGCAGTCTGGCGACGGCACTCATGCCCGCGCTGACCGTAGCGGTCTCCCTGCTCGGGCTTTGCCTGCTGTGGAACCTTGCGGCAAGCGTCTGGCCAAGCCGTGCCTTTCCAGGACCTGGGCAGGTCTGGCAAGTGCTTCTCAGGGAGGCTGCGAGCGGCGACCTTTTTTACCATCTCGGCGTGACTCTCGGCCGGGTCGCCGCGGCATATATCGTCGCCATGATCATCGGATCCGTCATCGGCGTTTTGCTCGGCAGCCATCGTCGCGTCGACCGTTTTTTCAACCCGTGGGTGATCCTGTTCCTCAACATCCCGGCGCTGGTGGTCATCGTCCTCGGCTACATCTGGTTCGGCCTCAACGAGGCGGCGGCGATCGGCGCGGTGGCGGTGAACAAGATCCCGAATGTCGTGGTGACGATGCGCGAAGGCGCCAGGGCGCTCGATCCAAGTTACGCCGAAATGGCCACCGTCTATCGCTTCGGCCGCCTTGAACGCATCCGCCATATCCTGCTGCCGCAATTGCAGCCCTATCTTGCCGCCGCGTCGCGATCCGGCATCGCCCTCATCTGGAAGATCGTCCTGGTCGTCGAACTGCTCGGCCGCTCGAACGGTGTCGGCTTCCAGATCCATCTCTATTTCCAGCTCTTCGATGTCGCCGCCATTCTTGCCTACACGCTAGCTTTCGTGGCGGTGATGCTTGTCATTGAACTCCTCCTGGTGCAGCCCGTTGAACGACATGCAACCCGTTGGCGCCGTCGTCCCGCTTAAGGTCGACATCGCCGAAAAGACCTTCAGGTCCGCGCGAGGCGTCTCGATCACCGCGCTTCAGGACCTTTCCTTCGAGGTCCGGCAAGGCGAATTCGCCTGCTTGCTGGGACCGTCGGGCTGCGGCAAAACCACGACGCTGCGTATCCTGCTTGGCTTGGACAAAGACTTTTCCGGCTCCTTTCAGTTGCCGCAAGGAGGTTCGAACCGCATCGCCGCCGTATTCCAGGAACCGACCCTGCTGCCGTGGCGAACGGTGGAACAGAATGTCAGGCTGGCGTTGCCCAAAAGCTTGAGAGCGAAAAATCTGGACGGGCTGTTCGACACGCTCGGCCTCGCCGGCATGCGCTCGCTCTATCCTGCCGAACTGTCGCTCGGCCTTGCGCGCAGGGCAGCACTTGCCAGGGCTTTCGCCACCGAGCCGGCGGTGCTTTTCCTGGACGAACCTTTTGTCTCGCTCGACGAACAGACCGCCGAGCGGCTTCGGCATCTGCTTTTGACCGTGTGGTCGGCACGGCCAATGACCGCCTTGATGGTGACGCACAATCTACGCGAGGCACTGATGCTGTCGGACCGCATCATCGTGCTCGCGCCACGGCCAACCCATGTGCTCGGCGTGTTCGACGTACGGTTGCCACGGCAACATCGCAATTCGCAGGTGATGAGCGACCTCCTGCGGTCGTTCCATCATAGATTTCCGGACGTCACCTGATCGCCTGCTGGCGAAATGCATATCGGAGGCCTTCATGTCGGTTGATCGGCTAAGACGCAGGCTTGTGAGTGGCTTCACCTGCACCGCTGCCAGCGCCGCCTTGCTGCCATGCTGCCTCGGACGAGCCGTTCTGGCCGCAGGCGGCAGCTTGCGGTTCTCGACCAGGCAAATCGCCGACGGCGTCTTCGCCTTCCAGGGCGCGGATGAATTGATGACCGCCGCCAACAACGGTGCGATCTGCAATCTGGGCGCCGTCATCGGCACCGATGCGGTTGCCGTCATTGACAGCGGTGGCAGCCTGATCGAGGCGCAGGCCTTTCTCGCCGCGATCGGAAAGCTGACAGCAAAGCCGGTTCGCTTCCTGGTCAACACCCACATGCATCCCGACCACATCTTCGGCAATGCGGCATTCCGGAAGATCGGCGCGACCATCGTCGGTCACCGCAATCTGCCGCGTGCTCTCGAGGCGCGTGGAGCGTTCTATCTGCACAACTATCGCGAACAGCTTGGCGAGGCGTTGATGGAGGGGATCGAGATCGTGCCGCCGACCATGCTGGTCGACGATCGCCTGCAACTCGACCTCGGCGGGCGCATGATCGAACTGCGGGCATGGAAGGCGGCGCACACCGACAACGACCTGACCGTATTCGATACCGCGACCAGAACGCTCTTTGCCGGCGATCTCGTGTTCATGGGCTCCTTGCCGACGCTCGACGGATCACTGCTTGGATGGCTCCGCCAGATGGATGCGCTCACCGCGATCGACGCCACGCGCGTCGTTCCAGGTCATGGTCCTGTAACGGCCGACTGGCCACAGGCGCTGGCGGGGGAGCGACGCTATTTCGAGATTCTGGCGCGCGATATCCGAAAGGCGATCGCCGACGGAACGCCGCTGCGCGAAGCAGTCAAAACCGCTGGCGAAACCGAACGGGATAATTGGCACCTGTTCGACGACTACAACCAGCGCAACGCAACGGCCGCATTTGCCGAACTCGAGTGGGAATAGACGATGCCGACATGCGTCCAGCACCTGTAAGGCACGGCGATTTGCCAAGGCGTCGCCAAAGGCTTATCCTCAACGCCAGCCTGGGCACCACCTCTCTGCATTGGTG
>NZ_RZOL01000362.1:0-6290 GCF_004022985.1 Mesorhizobium sp. M7A.F.Ca.ET.027.02.1.1
GCTCGGCCTGAAAGCTGAGCACGCTTTATGCTCAGGCTGCTGACAAGGCCAAAGCAGCGTAAGTGCGGAGTGAAATCCAAGGTCCACATGGGTCGTCGCGCTTCCCGTGCGCCTGGGAAGGCGCCGGCCCGGCCAAGCTTTCCCAGATCGTCCGGATGGCGCACAAGATACCGGTTCAGGTCGATCGAGATGGAGGCCGAGGCGTATGCCAAGGCGGTCGACTGCCTGACGAAAGATCAGAATGCGTCGCTGGCGCTCTACGATTTCCGCCGGCAGCGAGCTCAGCTCCTGCCGGGCATCCGTGTTTACTGGCGACGAGACACAAGATGTGCCCAAATTGCCACCAGACCGTCACCTGCGATGAGTTTCGGCAACTGATTTTGTCCTTTCAATCGTCGCCACTTCCTGGCCGCGGCCAACATGGGCCACTCGAAGGCAGCAGACTGGCGGCTATATGGACGGGCTGTGAGCCCGCACCGGAGACATTGGCGAAATCTACGATCTCTATAGCGTCAAGGAGAAGCGCGAGGTGTTGCAGATGTGGTCAAATCACATCGAATGGCTGATCAAGCAGGCTGCGGATGACGCTCTGGCGGCGTAGCTGCTGGCATGGGCGGAAGATGCGGCGCAACAATCGTCAGAGCCTCATCGAATTGGAGATCATGCTTGACCAGCAAATGCGCGGCCAATGCTTCGATGGCTGACCAGTGATCGAGTACTAGCCGGGCCGTGCAATCTTCGATCCGCCCCCAATCGGGGCGGCGCGGCATCAGGAACCGCAACTCACCATAGATTCGCTTGGCATCCGCGTAGTCGCTGCTCCCCTCATTCCCATCGGACGCATTCATCGCCATATCGCGCGGGTCCAGATAGCCTTCGAATGCGGATTCTGCAAAAGGACCTGCCAGACACGCAACTATCTCCCGGATCGCATCATCGCGTTCCAAACATCGATCCATATCGTCCTCGAAAATCGGCTTTCGCTTCGAGGTGAATCCTTGCGCTAAATAAAAACCCGCGCCTTCGACAACACCACCGCACTCTCCGTCACCGGCGTGGGGGTAAATACTAACACTTGAGAAAGCAGGGAGTTCACGGTCGTCGTCGAACATCTGACGGTGCAAAACGATGGCGGCCACCGCGTGCCCGGCTTCGTGATGCGCCACAAGCGGCAGATATTGGGAGGCTACATTCATGCGGTGCGGCTCTCAGGTCTAGTTTGCTTTTGCGCATAGGACCGCAATTGTCGTGCCAACTGGGAAAATCATTTCGGGCAATGCGATCGCTCCGATAGCGTTGTGTCTCCTGTCTGACATTGTTGGGAAGTCGACACGCGCCCGTCACAATGCGGTCGACCTTCCGCGCGAGTTGGGTGACCCGTGAAGGCGGCCGACCAGGACGGTGTTGCGCTGATCGGCGACGAAGGCGCCGCCGGGCGAGATCGCGCATCAGGGGGTGACCGGCGTGTCGGCGAAGTCGAAGTCGTCGATGTCCTTGGCCAGCGGCAACTTGGCGACAGCGAACTGGTATTTGATGGAGCGGGCCTGCTTCTCCGATATCTCGGCCTGCAAGAGATCACCGACAATCCTGGGCGGCTCGTGCCGTCGCTTGATGGCGACGCGCCCATGATCTCGTCATAGGCTCTGCGCATTCCGTAGAGCTTCAGCGCTCCCATCAGTTCCAGTACCTCGGTGCGTTCCATGGCTGTTTGTCCTCCTGAGACTGTCATAGCGGGCGCAGTCGGCGACCGCTCGTGAGCTAGCTCCAGCGCCTGGGGAATGGAAAGGATCGTGCCCGGCGCCGGATCGCGGCTGCGGGCCAGGATGTTGAGGATCACCGGCGCCGACGATGCACCGTGCTCGATGGCTTCCTGACAGGCGGCCTCGACCGCGCTCAATCCGTCGGTCAGCACCCAGGTGAGGATCAACACCATCTGCCGGTCGACGTCATCAACCGCCTTGAGCTGCGCCGCACCTTCTCCATTGCCGACCGCAGGACCCAGCCAAGGAACGGCGCGCGCCGTGTGCCAGGGATCGTAGACGGCCTCGTTGCGGCCAAAGGAGCGAACGTGTTCTCCCACGACCACGCCATCCTCTGGCGGATGCGATCCGATCGACACAAGCATGGATCTCGACGGGCCGACCGACGGCACTCGACAGCACCGAGTATTTGTTGTTGTCGAAGCGCACCGTGCAGGTCTTCGACACCGACGGGGGAATGCAATGGAAGCCGTCGAAGCGACCGGCAGCCGCTGCCGCTGCGGCTTGGCCGCATTCGCCGACAGAAGCCGGTCCAGCGTCTCACGCCGAGCTCCCATGCGGGGATAGGGCTGGTGCTTGCGCTCGTAGCGGAACTGCGTCTCCTCAGAACGCAGGACCTTGCGCACCACCTTGCGCGAGATCTTCAGCTCACGGCAGATCGCTTTGATCGACTTCCGCTGGACCAGCGACAGCCGACGTATCTTTGCAATCGTCTCTAAAACCAACATCCAAAACACAAATGCCTCCGATCAAGCCGGAGGCATCTTGATGACCCCATCGTTAAAGGGTCCCGTTTGGACGAAAATCACCCTTTAAACAGGGTCCCCATTCCACGAAAAATCAATGCACTACCTTCCGCAGCTGCGAGAGATCGCCACCGACCGCTTTGAAGGGGCTTTCGGCGGTCTCGTCAGCGAGGTTGTGGCATGAAGAAACATCAATCCACAGCATTGGGCCGAAGCATGCCACGGGCTCATGCCGCGGGAGAGCGGGAATATATTCTTGAAAGAAGCGGTCTCCGACATCAATACCGACAGGATGGGCAGCTTTCTCACATCACTTGAGGTCGAGCGTGGCAGTTGCGACCCGCAATGCAAGGCTGGCGGCGATGCATGCCTTTGCGCGGTTCCTGATTTCGGAGCACCCCGAATATATGGATACGCTGCAACTGGTGGTGACACTTCCCTTCAAGAGGGCGCGTGGGTGGCACCTGTCGAACATCTCGATGAGCCCGGAAATCAAGAGCGTCCTGGCGCGTATCGACCGCCGCACGCCTTCTGGACAGCGGGATTACGCTCTGTTTTCGCTGATGTTCAATACGGATGCACGAGTTCAGGGATCCTGAATCTTCTATTGTGACCTTCGTCTGGTATCGCCCTGTCCCGCCGAGCAAAGCAACGACCGCCCCACACTGCTCACCCGGTTCGGTGTTCGATACTTGCTGCGCACACATGGCTGCGGGCGAAGGAACCACCCTGGCTGAAAAAAGCATCCATCATCGCCCTTTGCGGGACACGACGGCATCCACCTCGTTAAGGCGGGTGTTGACATCGCCACCATCAGTCGATGGCCAGGCCACTCGGGCTGAACTAACGATGCGCTACGCCCAGGCCGGTATCGATATGAATCGGCAAGCGCTCGAACAAGTCTTCCCCGACGTGATGTCATCGGCAAAAGATCAGACGATCATCGCTTTGATGGCTGGATGTTTGGCTGGCTGCACCGCTTGTAGACGCTCAGTTATGTGGAGTTGTATCGCGGGAAGTCGCGCGTCTTGGGCTTTTGCGGTGTCAGCTCCACATCTCTCCGCAGTGCACGTTGTCACTGTTGAAGAGCCGTTTGTTCAATCTTCGTCCTGGCACGGCAAGGGTTGTCCATATTGTGGGCGTCTTGCGCTTGCCGAGCTTGTCCGAAATCCAGCGCCGGATCAGGCGTGAACACTGTTGCGTAGTTCGTCAGCCAGAGCGCGGAGAACGTCGGCGCTTCCTTCCAGCGCCGTAAAAGCGTAGGGATTGAGGAACTGTCGGCCCCAGAACAGATTGCGATCTATGCCGGATAGCGTAGCTTCCTCGCTGACACGCGGCCAATTCTCGGCAATGCATCGGAGCTGGCCTTCAACAATCGCAAGAGCTTCCGGCGCGCTGAGCAGGAAGTGATGCGCGGCTTCAAGGCAGGACGCTATCCGGCTCATGCGGTTATTGCCGCTGATGAGCATGGCCTGGCTGGCCTCCTGGCCACTGCGGGCCTGCGGACAAATATCGTACGCAGGCGTGAGGGTGAGCCTAGCCCCGTCCCAGAATGCCGCATGGTTGCGGGCATGATCGTCGGTGTTGCCGCAAAGTATGTTGAAGACAATGCGGCTGAACAACTCGCGCAGAGTTTCCGACGGCGCGGTGAATCGGTGGCGAATGATCTCCGCCAAATCCTGGTAGCTGGCGTAACGCGCCATCATCTCATCGAGCGCGAGCATCGTCAGCGCTGAGACCATGGATTTGCGTTGCCAGCCGCCCGTGACCTTGATCCGGTCGAATCGCTCGACGAGCAACACGTCGTTGCCTGCGGCGCGAACGAGCGAGACGGATGCCGCTCTGATGCCGCACAAGGCGGCAAGCCGCATGGCTATGAATTCTCCTTTGACGACGCTGTAAAGGTCGGCAGACGAGGAAAATTTCGCGACATGCTTGACGGCGTCATCCTCGATCAGCGCCTTTGGCCTTGCGCCGCCGATCGAGCTGCCGTGATGCAGCGCCTGATCTAATTCGGGGGTGAGCGGAAAACCTTTCTCTACCCGCTCCGCCGATTGGACAAGCTCTTCGAGAGTGGCATTGGCCAGTGCGCGCGGCTCGTAATGCATGGGCGAAAACTGAAAATCGAGCGCGCCGATGCGGTCCGAGCCTGATTCCAGCAAGAACGTCAGTTCTGAAATATCGAGCCGCGCGATTTCATCGCCCTTCACACCGAATTTGCGGTTTAGGATAACCCGTCGTCCCCAGGCATCAGGGGCAGCATCGCGGATGCATCCCGGCATGGTTAGGCCAGGAAGCAAAGGCAATTCGCCTGCCTTCAGGGGCAGTTCCGGGAGATAAAGCGGGATCGCGCTGCCCAGTTCACGAAAGCTCCTGCCATAGTTGAAGCTGACGAGTCCGTCATGGGCATATAGCCGCCCGGCGACAACCGGCGCGGTCTCGCCCGGCAGCCAGACCCAGACATAGGCTTCGTCGTACTTAGGGACCTTAGAACTCATCGACGATCTGCTTGCCGGCCTTGTAGACGTGCTTCGGCAGCAGCGCGATGCGATCGTCCATGCGGCCTGTGAGGGCTGTGATGCCATTGCCGTCGGCATCGAACAGCTTCACACCGACAATGGCAGCAGCTTCGAACATCAGTCCGATTTCGACTTTGGGATCGCCCTTCTCGATGCGCTGCAGGGTGCTGCGTGAAACACCGATTCTCTCGGCTAACTCCTGTGCGGTTAACCGGTGCTGCATCCGGCCAAGCCGGATGGTCTTACCGAAAAGGCCAAGCGCTTCCATCGCGTAGCGCGAATAGGTGCGTTTATACGTTGCCTTCATTCGGGTCTCTGTGACCTATGCATGATCCATATCGCCTTCTTTCGAACTTTATATAGGTAATGTCACAGAGCGACTGCCAAAGTCAAGACTCCGTATCGCAAGCGTTACCCATCCGAACGAGGAAGGCGGATATTGCCGACGGCTCCTGCACAACCGGCCAGCTCTGCGCGTCTCGGGCGAGGCGGAGATCTGGCGCTGGATCGCGGACAGCCTTGAGACGCCTCGCATGAGTCATTCATGGGCGGTCCCTGGTGCGGGGCCGCGGCGCTCGACTGCTGGCCGACATTCTCGGCGGCGGGACCCGCATCCGGCTACACCAGCACTTTTCGACCGCATACGCGCCCAGCTTCTCTCCGAAATCATTGCCAATGAGCGCGAACCTCATGCGATCGCCGAGCTGGCCTGGCGGCGCGGAATCTACGCACGCATCCGTATTCGAGACCGCCCAAGGGAGGCTGACTAGCGTAACGCCCTCCGATCTAAGCGCCTTCCACAAAGCCGCTTTCGCACGCGACGGGCTGCATGTGGCGGTCGTAGGCGACATAGATGCCAAGCCCTGAGAGTAAGGCTCTACCAGCTGTTCGGCGATTTGCCTCAGAAACTGGCGCTTGCCGGCGCGAACCAGTGGTATCGCGAGGGCGAGCACGCCGAGCGCTTTTCCTCCGCCCTCCACTGACCACAGACCCGCACGCAACGAAGCCGCGCTCGATCTTATCGTGGCGTGGCTAGGTGCAATGTTTGCTCTCGCCATCAGGCCGGCTTTCCCGATGGCGTGGTCAACCTGATCTATGCGTCCGAAGGTGATCGCGTGGGCCGTGAACTCTGCACCAATTCCAAAGATCAGCTTTACCGGTTCGAACGAGGTCGGACGGCTGCTGATGCGTCAGTGCTCTGACCAGATCAAGAAGGTCAGCCTTGAAACCGGCGGCAATGCACCTTTCATCATCTTCGATGATGC
>NZ_RZOL01000363.1:0-6264 GCF_004022985.1 Mesorhizobium sp. M7A.F.Ca.ET.027.02.1.1
CGTTCACGCAGCTGATCCGGCCGGGCGCGCCGGCAAGGATGAACGGCGTGACGATGCAGGCCTGGTTGTGGCGCGCTGAAAGTCTATGCGCGCCGAGCATGGTCTCGTCGAACACCATCGGCGAGTTGGCGTTGATCAGGCTGGTCAGCACCGTGTTGTTCTCGACGAAATCGTCACCGAACACGATCTTGGCCATGGCGACGGTGTCTTCGGCGCGCTCCGGCGCGGTCACCGAGCCCATGAACGGCTTGTCGGAATATTTGATGTGGCTGTAGATCATGTCGAGGTGGCGCTTGTTGACCGGCACGTCGACGGGCTCGCACACAGTGCCGCCCGAATGGTGGATCGACGGCGCCATATAGGCGAGCTTCACGAAATTCTGGAAATCCTCGATCGTCGCGTAACGCCTGACGCCGTCGAGGTCACGCACGAAGGGCGGACCGTAGACCGGCGCGAACACGGTGGCATTACCGCCGATCTGCACCGAGCGCTCGGAATTGCGCGCATGCTGGGTGTAGACGGACGGCGCGGTCTTCAGAAGCGAACGGCACAGCCCCTTGGGAAAGTGCACGCGCTCGCCCTTGACGTCGGCGCCGGCCTCTTTCCACAGTTGCAGCGCTTCCGCGTCATCACGGAAGATGATGCCGATCTCCTCGAGCACCGTGTCGGTGTTCGTCTCGATCAGCGCCAGGCCTTCCTCGTCCAGCACCTCGTAAACGTTGATCTTGCGTTTGATGTAGGTGAGCTGCGTACCCGGGCCACCGCCCGAACGTGCTGCCCGCCGGGCTGCTGCCCCGCCACTGGCGCCACGCCCACGTCGCGCGTTTGACGCTTCCTGATCGACTGCCGCGTGTTCGCTCATGGTGGTTCTTCCCTGAAACTGTTCTTGTCTGGAATCCATAGCGGCTGCCTCGCCGCTTCTTGCCAGATCGTAGCCATGCACCCTATTCGAAACGGCCCGCCAGCGCCAACGCCTGTCGCAAAATCGACAAGAATTCCAAGAGAGTTACGGTCGCTTTCCTTTTGCGGGAAGTCGCAAATCAGCTATGGATACATGCCCTCAGCGGGTTAGGTATGAACGCGAAGATGTGTGCCTTGCGACATGGTCGCGATGCCGGCAGGAGCTCGATACAAATGTCCGACGACGAGATCATCCTTTCCGAACTTTCCGACGACGAGTTGGTGCAGCAGATGCACGACGATCTCTATGACGGGCTGAAGGAAGAGATCGAGGAAGGCACCAACATCCTGCTCGAGCGCGGCTGGGTGCCCTACAAGGTGCTGACGGAAGCGCTGGTCGAAGGCATGCGCATCGTCGGCGAGGATTTTCGCGACGGCATCCTGTTCGTTCCCGAAGTGCTGCTGTCGGCCAATGCGATGAAGGCCGGCATGTTCATCCTGCGTCCGCTGCTCGCCGCCACCGGCGCGCCGAAGCAGGGCAAGATGGTCATCGGCACCGTCAAGGGCGACATCCACGACATCGGCAAGAACCTCGTCGGCATGATGATGGAAGGTGCTGGTTTCGACGTCATCGATCTCGGCATCAACAATGCGGTCGAGAAATATCTCGATGCGATCGAACAGCACCAGCCCGACATCATCGGCATGTCGGCACTGCTGACCACGACCATGCCCTATATGAAGGTCGTCATCGACACGATGAAGGAAAAGGGCATCCGCGACGATTATGTCGTGCTGGTCGGCGGCGCGCCGCTGAACGAGGAATTCGGCAAGGCCGTCGGCGCCGATGCCTATTGCCGCGACGCGGCAGTGGCGGTCGAGACCGCCAAGGACTTCATGAAGCGCAAGCACAATGTGCGCGCTTCGGCCTGATTGGTCATTTCGGCCGGACAACAGGAAGCCGCGCCTTGCAGCGCGGCTTTTTTGTTCCCAGATGAAGAAGGCCGGGTGCGGATCAGGGATTGTTGACGGTGTCCTCGACCGCATTGGCGGTTGATTTGACGTCCTTGCCGACGCCTCGGACGGTGTTCGCACAAGCCGTGAGGGCCAGGGCGCAGGTCAAGATGGCAATTGGCGTGATGCGTAGCAGTTTCATGGACGGTGTCTCCCTCAATAGATAAATTAGCGCTACAGCAACGAAGGCCGGCTCGACGGGTTCCATGGCCAAGACGCAAAAAACGAAACCGAATCAAGACGACAGGCTGCTCGTTATCGCCTGTGGGATGATTGCGCGCGAAATTCTGGCCGTCAAGGAACAGCTCGGACTGGATCACCTCGACCTGACCTGCCTGCCGGCAGAATTCCATTTCTATCCGGACCGCATCGCCCCGGCCATGGACAAGGCAATCGAAAAGGCCAAGGCCGAAGGCTACAGCAACATCTTCGTCGGCTATGCCGACTGCGGCACCGGCGGCCTGCTCGACCGCATCTGCGAGAAGCACGGCGTCGAGCGCATGGCGGGCCCGCACTGCTTTGCCTTCTATCAAGGCATGGAGGCCTATGCGAAAGTCGCCGACGACGACATGATGTCCTTCTACATGACCGACTTCCTCTGCCGGCAGTTCGACGCCTTCTTCATGAAACCGCTCGGCCTCGACAAGCACCCGGAGTTGATCAAGGACTATTTCGGCAACTACGAGAAGCTGATCTATCTGGCCCAGACCAATGATCCGGAACTCGACAAGGTCGCCGAAAAGGCAGCCAGAATGCTTGGTCTCGTCTATGAACGCCGCGCAACCGGCTATGGCGACCTGACGGCCGGAATGGCGCAGGCGGCTGCACACGCCTGAAGCAAATCCTGACCCCGCTATGCTCCAACCCTGGGTGACAGGCCGCCGAGAACGGGTAAGTTGTGCGCCACAAGGCAACAGGCCCTCCAGCCATTCGAACGTGGAAACGCACCGATGACCCCTCGCCGCTTGATAGCCGCACTCGGCCTCCTCTGTTTCGCCCTGCCCGCTCATGCCGATGGCGACGTACAAAAACTCATCACCCCGGCCGACAAGAAGCGGCTCGACAATTATGGCGAGACGCGCAAGGCGGCGCTTGCCGAGGCGAAAGCCGGAGACGCGGCCGAGGTCAAGCAACTCGACGCCTTGCTGGCAAAACCGCTGGTGGCCTTTTCCGACAAGGACCTGACCGGCAATTGGCGGTGCCGCACCATCAAGGCCGGCGGGTCTTTGCCGCTCGTCATCTATGGCTGGTTCAAGTGCAAGGTGACCGACGACGGTTCCGGCTGGCGGCTGGAAAAGATCAGCGGCTCGCAGCGCACCAAGGGCCGCTTCTTCGATGATGGCGAGAAACGCGCGATCTATCTCGGCTCCTTCTATGTCAACGATGATCCGGCAAAGCCCTATGGCAGCGGCCCGCAGACCGACCAGGTCGGCTACGCCTTCCGCAACAGCGCCAAGGAATGGCGCATCGAATTTCCGGCGCCCTACTACGAATCGAAGCTCGATATCATCGAATTCAAGCGCTGACTGTGTATCGAAGGCTGATCACCAAGGATTAACCCGGACGCCCTAGCATCCCGACCATTATCAAGAACGGGTTGCTTGGAGGGGGCAAGATCCATGGCAGCATCAGAATCCAGCACGCGGATCGTGGTCGTCACCGGAGGCGGCCAGCATGTCTGGGCTATCGTCAACGCGATCACCGACCGCGTCGGCCCTGTCAGCGTCATCCTCGAAACGCCTGAATCCAAAAAGCAATTGCTTCGCGGCCGGGCTCGCCGCCAGGGCTGGATCTCCGCCATCGGCCAACTTGGCACGATGGTGCTCAGCAGACTGGGCAAACGGCTTCTCGCCAGCCATGCCGCCCGGCTGATTGCCGAGGAAAAGCTCGAGGTCGAGCCGCGGCGGGATCAGGAAATCATCCATGTCGCCTCAGCCAACGGGCCGGAATGCCTCGAAGCGATCAAGAAGATCCAGCCTGGCGTTGTCCTGCTTAATGGCTGCAGGCTGTTGTCGAAGGACATGCTTGCCCGGATGCCTTGCCCGGTGCTCAACTATCACGCCGGCATCACGCCGAAATACCGCGGCATGAACGGTGGCTACTGGGCGTTGACGTCAGGCGACCCGCAGAATTTCGGCACCACCGTGCATCTGGTCGATGCCGGCGTCGATACGGGCGCCGTGCTGAAACAGGTGCGCGGTCAACCGAAACGCGGCGACACCATCTCCAGCTATGCGTTGCGCCAGGCCGCGTTCTCGCGCGACATCTGCGTCGAGGCGGTCAGCGATGTTCTGGCCGGAAAAATCACCACCGTCGACCCCGGCCTGTCATCACAGCAATGGTATCACCCGACGATCTGGTTCTACGTCTGGACTGGCCTGAGAACCGGCATCTGGTAACGCGTTCCTCGTCAGGATCCGCATGCCGTGCGCCGGCTTTTCCGACGCGTCATACCGGGCGCCGGCAGACGCCGGAAACGAATAATCACACCTTTCATTTTACGACATCCAAATGCGTCGCTTTTGAATGCGCGCGCGTCGTCCCATAACAAGCGGCCCCACTGCGCTTCCGGCAATGCTCGCAGAACGAGGAGTGAGAATTCATGGCCGATCTGATCGTCGTCTACTGGCGCGACATCCCAGCCCAAATCATCGTCAAGAAGGGCCGGCAGAACGCCAAGCGCGAGCTGCCGCTGCGCTTCACCGAAGCGATCGACATGTGCGCGATGCGCACTGGCGCCGGCGGCACCGACGATTATCTGGCCGAATGGCGCAAGGCCGATCCCGTCCCGGTCGGCGATGACCTCGAAGCCGAGGTCGAGAAGGCATTCAACGATATCGACACGAAATACGACCGCGAGCGGCTGGTCGCCCTGGTCAAGGCAGGCGGCAAAGAAAATGTCTGAAACCATTCCTGCCAAGGATGGCCAAAGGGTTGTCCAGCCGGTTACCCAGGCCACTCTGGTCAAAAAGGCAGCGCCGAAATCCGACTACAAGCCGGCCGATGTATCGCCGCAGCGGCGCGTGCAGCGTTCCTTTGCGGTCAGATTATGGTCTGTGCGGCACTCGCGATTACTCGAATGGTTCTACGCCAAATTCGCAGACATGTTCCTGCTCCTCCATCCCCTCTGGAAGGGCATAGGCTACGGCCGCGTCGAAGGGCCGATCAAATTCGTCGAGAAGCGCGTCAAGGGCTTCATGTTCGACTGCCGCATGTGCGGCCAATGCATATTGTCCTCGACCGGCATGTCCTGCCCGATGAATTGCCCCAAGCAATTGCGCAACGGCCCTTGCGGCGGCGTTCGCGCCAACGGCAATTGCGAGGTCGAGCCCGATATGCCCTGCGTCTGGGTCAAGGCCTGGGAAGGCTCGCAGAACATGGTGCACAGCGACAGGATCCTGACCGTGCAGAAGCCGGTCGACCAGTCGCTGCGCGAAACCTCGGCCTGGCTGCGGGTGACCGCACAGGCGGCCACCGCACGCGAAGCGGCCGCTGCCGCCAAGAATGAGACGGCAAACACCGGGGCGTCGGCATGATCGGCCGCCAGCGCGACGAGAACCCGGCCGGAATCCACCTGCCGCTCGAACCCCTGCCCGGCCACACTTCGCGCGGCCGGCTGGAGCGCGTCCTGCGGCGCGGCGAGTTCGCCGTCACCACCGAGCTCAACCCGCCCGACAGCGCCGATCCGGAAGACGTATATAACCGCGCCAAGATCTTCGACGGCTGGGTCGATGCCATCAACGCCGTCGACGCCTCGGGCGCCAATTGCCACATGTCGTCGGTCGGTATCTGCGCGCTTTTGACCCGCATGGGCTATGCGCCGATCATGCAGATCGCCTGCCGCGACAAGAACCGCATCGCCATCCAGGGCGACGTGCTGGGCGGGGCCGCGATGGGCGTCGCCAACATGCTGTGCCTGACCGGAGACGGTGTGCAGGCCGGCGACCAGCCCGGCGCCAAGCCGGTGTTCGACCTCGACTGCATGTCGCTGCTCGAGACCTGCCGTATCATGCGCGACAACGGCAAGTTCCTGTCCGGCCGCAAACTGACGACGCCGCCGCAGCTTTTCCTGGGTGCTGCGATCAATCCGTTCGCGCCGCCGATCGACTTCCGCCCGCATCGGCTGGGCAAGAAGATCGCCGCCGGCGCGCAATTCGTGCAGAGCCAGTATTGCTTCGACGTGCCGATGTTCCGCACCTACATGCAAAAGGTTCGCGACCTCGGCTACACCGAAAAATGCTTCATCCTGGTTGGCGTCGGGCCGCTGGCCTCGGCCAAGACGGCCAAGTGGATCCGCTCGAACGTGCCGGGCATCCATATTCCCGATTCTGTCATCAAGCGGCTGGAAGG
>NZ_RZOL01000364.1:0-6257 GCF_004022985.1 Mesorhizobium sp. M7A.F.Ca.ET.027.02.1.1
GGCCGGCAACGCGCTCAACGCCTTCGACAAGGCCTCAGGATTGGCGAACCCGCCGCGATGCAGCCCGACATCGATCTCGAAAGCGATGCGCAGGCCGATGCCGAGTTCGTCTGCCAGCGCGCCATATTCCGCCAGTCTTTCCTCGCTGTCGATCAGCCAGCAGACGCGCGACCAGTCGGTATCGGCTTTCACCAGCGCCGCCCTTGCCGCGCCGATCGGCATCGGCTTGCCGTAGAGCAGATCGGCATCCGGGAACGCCTTCAGCACCGCCTCGCTGATCGGCGGGTGGAAGGTCATGAAGCGCTCACTGCCAAGCGCCTTGGCGATATACGCAAGCAGCGGCATGCAGGCGAGCGATTTGTCGACCAGCCGCACGGCCAGCCCGGGATCGAGTCTGCCCTTCACCAGGGCAATATTGCCGTCCAGCCGGTCGCGATCGAGCAGCAGGCAGGGCTGGAAGATGCCGGCGGTCTTCAGCGCATCCGAGAGGGTGGAAAAATAGGTGCTCATCATTCGATGCCGAACAAGCCGGCCATATAGGGCGAGACGAAGCGGTTTTGCGGATCGACGTCGCGGCGCACCGCCATGGCGTCGTCCCAGCGCGGGTAGAGCTTTTTCAGATCCGCCGCTTTCAGGCTGTGCATCTTGCCCCAATGCGGCCGGCCGCCATATCTGCGGAAGATCGGCTCCGCCGCCCGCATGAACGGCAGAGGATCGTTCGCTGCATCATGGTGGATGGCGATGGAGCAGGTCAGCCTGTTGTAGAATGGCGAAAGCCAGAACTGGTCCGGCGCGACCGAGCGCACCTCCATCGGGAAATAGACCTCGGGAAAGCGCTTCTCGGTCAGCTCGATGATCTCGGCCAGCGCCTTCGGCCCCTCCTCGAACGGCAAATGATATTCCATCTCGTTGAACTTGGTCTGCCGGTCGCTGGCATAGACGTTGAGCCAGTCCTGCACGTAGTCCTCGGCGGGAAATCTGGCGGCCGCCGAACGGATCAGGCGGCCACGCAGCGATGGCAGCCAGGCAAGTGAGGTGCGCAGCCGACGCAGCGTCCTCAAACCCGCCTCGTCCTCTTCCGGCGGCCGTGCGGTGGGTGCGGCGTCGCTGAAATCGCTGGCGATGAACTGCGCATAGCCGGAGAACGGAATGTAGTAGAATTCGGCCGAGCGATGCGCGGCCATCATTGCCTCGAAGTCGCGCAGCATCTCAGTGATCGGCAGCACATATTTGCGGCGGCGCAACCGGTAGGTCGCGATGTTGTTCAGCGTCACTTCGGTGAGCACGCCGAAAGCGCCGAGCGCGACGCCCATGGCATGGATCATGTCCTGATCCCCTGCCCGCTTGAAGTCGCGGACCTTGCCGAGCCCGTCGACGATCTGCACCGTCTCCAGCTGCGTGTGATAGGCGCCGAGCGTCGGCCCCGAGCCGTGCGTAGCGGTACCCAGCGCGCCGCCAATCGCCTGGCGGTCGATGTCGCCCATGTTGGGCAGGCCCTGGCCAATGCCTTGCAGGATGTGCATCAGCGGGCCGAGCCGGGTCCCTGCCCGCACCCGCGCCTGATGTGTTTCGGCGTCGTGCGAGACCAGCCCTTCCAGCCTCTCCAGGGACAGGATCGTGCCTTGCGATTTCACCAGCGGCGTGAAGGAATGACCGGCACCGGCGACGCGCACCGGGCCAGGCGCGGTCCGGACGAGATCACCGAGTTCACCGGCATCGCCGGGGCTGGCGATCAGCTTGGGCTCGGCGCTTACAAAGCCCGACCAGTTGCTCCAAATGTTAGACATGCCACCTCCCCGCTCAGGCAACCGCACGACGGTGACGCGACACAAGGACGAAGAGACCGAGCAGCGCCACGCTGGCGACCGCGCTGGCGGCGGCGAATTCCGGAACTGGCCGGAAATCCTTGCCATCGATGAGCAGCGACGCCGCGATCGGCCCGATCGCCAGGCCGAAAAGTTGGGCTGCCGGCACCAGCAGCACGGCGGTGCGCGTCTCGTCGGCGGTGATCGCCAGACGGATCTGGTAGGGCACGATGAACAGCAGGATAAAGCCCATGGCCAAGGCAGCGACCCAGAACGTCGTCAGGCCAGGGCTACTGGCGAGAACCAGGGAGCTGACAAGCGCGACGACGCCGATCGCCGCGATGGCAAGGCGATAATCGATGCGCGCCTCGAACACGGTGGCCGTCATAGCACCCAGGACCTGCACGGCGAGGCTGGCCGAGACGATCAGGCCGACGGTGCGGCCATCGATGCCATACTGTGCGCCAAGCGGTTCCAGAAAGGCCCAGACCGCGCCGAAGAACATGAAATAGCAGAAGACGGACAGCAGCGCGGTCGTCGAGGGAAGCGTCAGCACATTGACCAGGTTCTCCTCCTTGGGCAGGTCGGCATAGTCACCGGGAACAGTGAAGGCGACCACCAGCGACACGACGCAGACGACGGCAAGAACGATGAAGCCGCCCGCCGACCCTGCGGCCGGGATGACATAGAGCGTCAGCAACAGGGCGAGCGCGCATTGCGCCAGCGTCTGCATGGTGACGAAATAGCCGCCGATGCGCTCGGCGCGCCGCGAGCGGGCGATCAGTTCGGTGGCGATGGCGACCAGACCGCCCTCGGCGAGCCCAGCCAGGGCGCGGGCCGCAATCAGCGTGCTGGTGCTCGCGGCATAGGCCGTCCACACATTGACCAGCGCCAGCAGCAGCAGAAGGACGGCACTTTTCCAGCGCATGTGGTGCGCCGAAAGCAGCATCGCCACGACAGCCGAACCGATGGCAATAGCGATCATCTCGGCTGTGGCGACCAGCGCCAGTTCGTCGCCGCTGACATGGCCTTCGGTGTAGAGAGCTCCGAGCAGCACCGGCTGCAGGCCGAGGATGAGCAGGCCGACCGAACCGATCCACAAGGCCGAGGCGAGCTGCCAGCCGGTCGGATTGCCGACCAGCCAGTCGCCACTGCCTGCGTGGCCGGTATCTGTCGAAGCCAAAGGCGCCTCCCAACGTCCTTGCCGTGCGGCAAAAAAGCTGACAACCTGTCAGTATTTCAGAAACTGATACTTGATCATATTTCTTGTCAACCGGAATTTGGGAAGCCGTGCGAAAGATCGGTGCATGACGGAATTGAAGAGAATGGCGACCGAGCCGAGGCGCAGGCCCAAGCAGGAACGCAGCCGCGAGCGCATCGACGCGATCCTGTCGACGACCATGCGGCTGATCGGAGAAAAGGGTATCGACGCCGTCACCATGAAGGAAGTCGGCATGCTGGCGGGCGGGCCGATCGCCACCGTCTACCACTATTTTCCCAACAAATCGGCGATCCTGGCGATGCTCTATGAGCGGTTTTCAGAGGTCAGCCGGGCACGGCTGACGACGATCATCGCCGAAATCCGCGACGCGAACGACGTGATCGTGGCCGCTGACCGGCTGCTCGATGATTATCTCAGCCGTGTCGCCGGCGATCCGGCCATCCAGGATCTGCAGAACGCAATCCAGGCCGACAAGGCGCTCAAAAACCTCGACATCGCCGAAACCCGACATCAGGCCAAAATGTTCTGCGACCACGTCATCGCCTTGCTCGAGCCCGAGAGGCGCGAGCAGTTCGAACGCATGGTCCTGCTGATCTTCCAGCTCGCCGGCGGCGTGGTGCGCCTGGCGCTCGCCGAGGGCGAAGCGGAAAGCCGCCAGACCATCGAGGATTACCGGTCTATCATTCACACGCAGCTGCGACTGTTTTTATAGGGCGGCCGCGGCGATCTCAGCCGCGCCTATTTCGCCCGATGGATGAGGCCTTCGAAGCCGTGAGTCAGATCGGAAGCGCCGGCCGCGAACATCTTGACGAGATTTTGCGGACGGCCGGGAGTCTTGTTTGCGTCGAGGAGAACGGCCCTCCCCTCATGCATGACGAAATCGAATTTTCCATAGTCAAAGCCGAGTTCACGCCGACGCTCACGCAATTCGTCGGGCACCGGGACAGGCTCGCGCCGGATCGTCTCCGATGCCTTGACCAGGCCGTTCGGGGAGACGTAGCGGGTGCAGCGCTCGCGCTCTCCGCAAAACACCCAGAAACGAACAGCAAAACCGTCGGGTTCTCTCTCCGGAATGAACTTTTCCACGACGAGATCGTCGCAATCAAAGACGCCATCTGGAACGTCGCCGAGAGATCCATGGACCTCATAAGGATGCAAGGCTGGCAAGCGCGGAAACGGCTGCTGTTTCCCGGCACGCTCGGATCGCCGGTTGAGGAGCGTCTCCGGAATACCCCGATTGTTGAGATTGCTTTTGACGATCACCTGACCTTGCCAGCTGTCGGTTCTGTCGACCAATGCGCCGCTGATCCGCCGCTTGGAGATGTCGGCGGCGCCGATGTTGAGGCAGAAGGCAAAACTCCGGGCGTAGTCGACATAGTCCGTGGGCGTCACCGTGGCATCGACATGCAATACCGCCATATCGGCGCTGACCGGCTTCGACAGGCCTTGCTGAACCTGAACCGAGTGGCCGCGCCTTTTCAATTCCGCAAGAATGTCGAACAGCATGTATGGGCTGCTCCTGCGCAGCAGGATGTCGCGCCTGCCCAGGAACCTGTCATGCTCGTGCGTTATCACAACGATGCGCGCCACTATCTACCTCTTGGACTGTCTGTAAATTCTTGAAATGTCTTGGCTTGTCCGACGACCTCTATTAAGCCCCGGCGGGTATCCAAATCCAGGCGTCCAGGGGCCAATAAATTGCATGACAAATCATTGGGACGATTACCACCGCCATTGGAAACTTCTGGAAGCGCCGCTCCGGCCAACAGCGGAAACCGTCGCTATATTCGATCGCGAACTTGATCTCGGAAATGCCGATGTCCTCCTCTTGGGGGTGACCCCGGAATTGGCAATTCTGGGCAAGTCGATGTTGGCGGTCGACCAGTCGGCGGCCATGATTTCCGGCGTATGGGCCGGCGATGACGGCTCGCGAAGGGCAATCGCCGGCAACTGGCTTAACCTGCCCGTGGATCACGCAAGCATCGACGCCGTCATCGGCGACGGATGCCTGTCGGCGGTCGATTCCCAGGCGGCGCGCAGTTCGTTGTTTGGCGAGGTCGCCAGGGTACTGAAGCCTGGCAGGCGCGCAGCGATCCGCGTCTTCGCACGACCGGAAACGGCAGATGATCTGCGCGGCGTCGAAGCTCTGGTTCTGGCCGGCGGGGTCGAGAATTTCCACGCGCTCAAATGGCGGATCGCGATGGCGTCCACGACGAACGACCCCGATTTCGCCATCAAGGTGGCAGCGATCCGCGATACGTTCGGCAGACTGTTCCCAGACCGCGAAGCTCTTGCCGCAAGGACGGGGTGGAGCATGAGCTCGATCAACACGATCGACGTCTATGCCGGCTCGGACATAGGCTACAGTTTCGCGACGCTGGCCACGCTGATCGAAGAGGCCGCCAACTGGTTCGGCGAGGTGCGCGTCGTGCCGAGCGGCAGCTATCCGCTGGCCGAACGGTGCCCGCTTCTGGTACTCGGTTCGGCCAGGCACCGGTAAGTTCATCATCATGCCGCCAAGAGGCGCTCCGAGCGCCTTGACTCCGGCGCGCCGCCAGCCTATTTCAGCGCCACGTTAGCACTCGCCTTTGGTGAGTGCTAACCACATGTCCGGCGCCGCCGGATGGAGGAACTGTTTCTCACCGTTCTCATCGAGGAAGAAAAAATGGCAAAGTCGAAGTTCCGCCCGCTTCATGACCGCGTGGTCGTTCGCCGGGTCGAATCCGAATCCAAGACCGCTGGCGGGATCATCATCCCCGACACGGCAAAGGAAAAGCCGCAGGAAGGCGAGATCATCGCTGTCGGCTCCGGCGCCCGTGACGAAGCTGGCAAGCTGGTCCCACTGGACGTCAAGGCCGGCGACCGCATCCTGTTCGGCAAGTGGTCGGGCACCGAAGTCAAGCTCAATGGCGAAGACCTTCTGATCATGAAGGAATCCGACATCATGGGCATCATCGGCTGATATCAGGCCTTTCCCCGTCAACTGAATTCCCGGGCTCGATCAAAGCCCCTGCCAGGAGCTAAAAATGGCTGCCAAAGACGTAAAATTCTCCCGTGATGCCCGCGAGCGCATGCTGCGCGGCGTCAACATCCTCGCCGACGCGGTGAAAGTCACGCTCGGCCCCAAGGGCCGCAACGTCGTCATCGACAAGTCGTTCGGCGCCCCGCGCATCACCAAGGACGGCGTTACCGTCGCCAAGGAAATCGAGCTTGAAGACAAGTTCGAGAAC
>NZ_RZOL01000365.1:0-6247 GCF_004022985.1 Mesorhizobium sp. M7A.F.Ca.ET.027.02.1.1
GCGCTGCTGGATGGCAACCATACGCATTTCCATGCCCAGCATGCATCGACCGGCAGCGGCGCACCGGCCCCCGACAACATCGACCAGCGTGTCCAGGAATCCATCAAGGACATGACCGGGGGCGCCATCGGGCTCGCCATGGGCGTACTGGCCGTCGCCACCTCGCTCTTCTTCGTCGGCCAGAAGCTGCTTGAAAACTCCGTCGAGGTGAAGGGGCTGGAGTTCCTCGGCAGCTATGGCAGCGCCATCCTCGCCTTCCTGGCCGTCGCCACCTATGTGCCGCTGAACACATGGATCGCCGTCAAGCTCGGCGGCCTGCTCGAGCGCCTCAACGTCAGGATGCAGAAGGCCGAAGGCAGCTATCGCGGCGAACTGACGACGTTCCTGCGCCGCTCCTTCCATGTCGCGGCGTCTCAGGGCGAAGGCGTGCAAAGGACCATGCATGGCCGGCTCTATGTCGATATCGACGGCACCTGGACGCGGCTGAACATCGTCAACACCGTCTATATGTCGTTCGAGCTGATCTACAATTTCATCGGCGCCCGCATTGTCGCCTATGGACCGGGCCTCGTGCCGTTCATCCACAACCGCCTCGATCTGAAGGGCTATATAACCGGCTCCGAGCTGGTCAATTCTCTGATCGGCCAGTGTTCGTGGTTCATCCACGTCATGCCCGCCATCGCCACGCTGCGCGCCAACAGCCAGCGTGTCACCGAGTTGGCCAACGCGATCGAGAATGTCCAGCATCCGCAGGAATTCTACAGCCAGACCGGCCGCTCCGATTTCCACTACACCAGCCAGAACCCGGTTTTCGGCCTGACCATCCAGAAGCTCGAACTGGCGCATCAAGGCGAGGATGCGACGCCCTTCCTCAGCGCCGCCAATTTGCGCTTCCGGCGCGGCGAATGGACTTTCCTGAAGGGCGAGTCCGGCTGCGGCAAGACCTCGCTGATCAAGGCGATCAACGGCCTGTGGCCCTATGGCCGCGGCACCATCGTCTTCCCCGAAGGCGTGAAGAGTTTCTATGCCGCCCAGGAGGTTAAGCTGCAGCCTGTGTCGCTGAAGCAACTGGTCTGCCTGCCGGGCTCCGAGCACGACCATGGCGACGCGCAGGTGGCGTCGGCGCTGCACAAGGCCGGGCTTGGCGACTTCATCGAGCACATGGCCGACGAAAGCCGCGAAGGCAAAAGCTGGGACCAGGTGCTGTCGGGCGGCCAGAAGCAGAAGCTGGTGGTGGCTCGCATCGTGCTGCAGCAGCCGGGGCTGCTGTTCCTTGACGAGGCGACCGGCGCGCTCGACCCCGACGGCAAGGTCGCCTTCCACCAGGCCATCAAGGACAACTGCCCCGATGTCACGGTGATCAGCGTCATGCACGAAGCGGTTGCGCCGAGATCGATGAGCGGCAGCGAATTCTATCACAGCATCGTCGCGATCGCCGACGGCGTCGCCACCAAGAAGCCGCTGGTTCCGACCCTGCCCGCCGAGCTCACCACCATTCTCGTGCAGCCCAGGCCGGTCCCAAGGCCGGTCGAAGACAAGTGGCTGCGTTTCTCGCGCCGGCTGAAGCAGAAATAACGGTTATTCCACCCCGGTCTGCCGAGGCGAACGGCGGCCGGCGATCACAGTCTCGCGATCTTGGCCGCTCGTCGGCATTTTCCCTCCTCACCGCGATTGACACGGCAAGGCGCGCTCCTATGTTGCGCCCGCTTGCAGATAGTAAAAACGCGAACCCGCAAGCGGAAAGGTCACCGCGCCATGCCTGGCGACAGTCACAGTCGAACGCAACAGCCGACCGCCCTGACGTGACTCACATGGTTCATGTCCTGCCGGACGGCAAGGAGTGAGCCAGGAACGAATTTACCACAGTGGCAAGCGACGAGGCCGTCGCGATTGCCGGTATCCTAGCCAACGATCACGTCGCCGACATTGTCGAAGCCCTCAACAGGGAGCCTCGAGAGAACGCGACGGAACTGCTCTATGAAGTGACGTTCGAACGTCTGGTCGAGATCTTCGACCAGCCGGAACTCGACGGCGCGTCCGAACTCATGGAGGCGCTGCCGCGCGCCAAGGCGGGCAAGCTGCTCATCGCCATGTCGGTCGACCGCGCCGCCGACATCCTGCGCGAGCTGGAAGAGCCGGCCCGTTCCGAGCTGCTTGGCGGGCTTGCGCCGCCGCTGCGCGCAACGCTGCTCTCCATCCTCGGCTATCCCGAAGGCAGCGCCGCATCGATCATGACGACGGAGTTCGTCAGCGTGCCGTCGGACTGGACCGTCGGGCAGACGCTCGACTACATCCGCAAGGTCGAGCGGACGCGCGAGACCGTCTACGCGATCTATATCGTCGATCCGCAGACGCACCTGCTTGTGCGCTCGACGGGCCTGCGCCGGCTGATCACCGGTGAGCCTGACGATCCGATCATGACGGTGGCGCCGGATCACCTTCCGGTGACGGTCGGCCCGCTGACCGATCGCGAAACCCTGGCGCAGACGATTTCCAAATACGATCTGCTCGCCCTTCCGGTCGTCGACCATGGCAAGATCCTAGGCATCGTCACCATCGACGACATCATCGACACGATGGTCGCGGAGACGACCGAGGACGCGCACCGTTTCGGCGGCATGGAGGCGCTGGACGAGCCGTACATGAAGATGAGCTTCCGCGCCATGATCAGGAAACGCGGCGGCTGGCTGTGCGCGCTGTTCATCTCGGAGATGCTGACGGCCAACGCCATGCAGAGCTATGAGGGCGAGCTGGAGAAGGCGATCGTGCTGACGCTGTTCATCCCGCTGATCATGAGCTCCGGCGGCAATTCCGGCTCGCAGGCGACCTCGCTGGTCATCCGCGCGCTGGCGCTGCGCGAGATCGGTCTTGGCGACTGGTGGCGGGTGGCGCTGCGTGAGCTGCCCACCGGCCTGGTGCTGGGCGCCATGCTCGGCGTGGTCGGCGTCTGCCGCATCGCGCTGTGGCAATATATGGGCTTCTACGATTATGGCCCGCACTGGCCGCTGATTGCCACCACGGTGGGTGCTGCACTGGTCGGCATCGTCACCTTCGGTTCGCTGTCGGGGTCGATGCTGCCGTTCGCCTTGAAACGTATCGGCTTCGACCCTGCCAGCGCATCGGCGCCGTTGGTCGCCACGCTGGTCGATGTCACCGGGCTGGTGATCTACTTTTCGGTGGCGCTGGTGATCCTGCGCGGCACGCTGCTGTAGCGACTATCTCCGCCGTGGCATGACCTTGCCGCGGCGGAGTTCCTCAACCCGGATTTGCCGTCAATCGACGCGCGCGCCGTCCTTCACGCGATAGGTCGGCTTGTACATGGTGACCAGTTCTTCCGCCGCTGTCGGATGCACGGCCATCGTACGGTCGAAATCGTCCTTGGTGAGGCCGGCCTTCAGCGGGATGCCGAGCAGCTGCGCCATCTCGCCGGCGTCCGGCCCCAATATGTGGGCGCCAAGCACTTTCTTCGACGCGCCATCGACCACCAGCTTTATCAGCATCTTCTCGTCGCGCCCGGACAGCGTGTGCCGCATCGGCCGGAATGTCGCGCGGTAAATCTCGATGTCGGGGAAGCGCTTGACGGCGTCGTCCTCCGACAATCCGACAGTGCCGATCTCCGGCTGTGAAAAGACAGCGGTCGCGATCGTCTCGTGATCGGGCGCGGTCGGATTTCCCTTGAAGGCGGTTTCGATGAAGCACATCGCCTCATGGATCGCCACCGGCGTCAGCTGCACGCGGTTGGTGACGTCGCCGATCGCCCAGACGTTGTCGATGTTGGTGCGGGAATATTGGTCGACGGCGATGGCGCCGGTCTTGGTCATCTCCAGTCCGATGCCTTCCAGGCCCATATTCTCGGTGTTGGGAATGCGGCCGATGGCCAGCATCACCTGGTCGACGGTCAGCACCTCGCCGCCGCTGACGAGCGCGTCGAGCCGGCCGTCCGGCCGCTTGCGGATCCATTCGGACACGGAATGGCAGAGGATCCTTATCCCCTTTTTTTCCATCGTCTCGTGCAGCATGCGCCGCAGGTCCATGTCGAACCGGCTGAGGATCTCCTTGCCGCGATAGACCAGCGTGGTGTCGACGCCAAGACCGTGAAAGATGTTGGCGAACTCGACGGCGATATAACCGCCGCCCTCGATCATGATCGCCTTGGGCAATTCCTTGAGGTCGAAAGCCTCGTTGGAAAAGATGCAATGTTCATGGCCGGGCAGCGCCGGATGCGCCGCGGGTCGGCCGCCGGTGGCGATCAGGATCTGGTCTGCCGTGACGGTGCGATCCTCGCCCAGAAGATGCACGACATGCGGATCGACGATCATGGCGCGCGAGTGGAAGGTCTCGCCGCCGGCGCCCTCGACGTTCCTGACGTAGATGGCCTCCAGCCGGCTGATCTCGCGATCCTTGTTGGCGACCAGCGTCTGCCAGTCGAAACTGGCTTCCGGCACCGTCCAGCCATAGCCGGCGGCGTCGGCAAAATGCTCGGGAAATTGCGAGGCATAGACATAGAGCTTTTTCGGCACGCAGCCGCGGATGACGCAGGTGCCGCCATAGCGATATTCCTCGGCGATGCCGACACGCTTGCCGAGAGCCGCGGCGACACGCGCCGCCCTCACCCCGCCCGAACCGCCGCCGATGACGAAAAGATCGTAGTCGTAACCAGCCATGACGCGGCTCCCAGGCTTCAGAAATGTGTCAGACAGGTAGGCCGCAAACCGTCAAAAGAAAAGCCCGGACAGGCCGGGCTTTCGCGGGAGGCCGCAAGGCCATTTGAAAATGCGGGGTCAGTTGTTGTCCGCAGGGGCCGCGCCATCGGCGGGCGCTGCGCCATCGGCCGGAGCGGCGGCTCCGGCGGCGGGCGCGGCAGGTGCAGCCTGCGCCTTTGCCTTGGCGGCTGCGGCCAGCGTTTCGCCGACCTGCTGGGCGAGATCGCGGCCGAGGCCGTTCTGCCAGATGTCGGCTGCCTTGACCAGTTCGCGGGTCACCGTCGGGCCGCTATCGAGCAGCTTCTTGCCCGAATCGGAATTGTAGAAGGCGGCGATGTCGGTCAGTTCCTTTTCGGAGAACACTTTTGCGTAGGCGAGTGCGGCTTCCTTCTCGAGATCGGCGCGGCGCGAGGCCAGCGCCAGCGCCTTCTCGCTGATCGTCTTGCCGATCAGTTCCTGCATGTCCGGGTTCTTCTGGATCAGCTGCGATTCGAGCGCCGCGGCCGCCTGCGGCAGGATGTTGTCGAACGGGTCGGTCGCGTGGATCGCAGCGACCGCCGCGCGGGCGGCCTTCAGGTGCGATTCCGTGACATCCTGCGAAAACGCCGGCGAAGAAAAGGCGAAAACGGCCGAGGCCGCCAGAAGGACGGAAAGGCTGCGAACCCGGTTATGCAACGTCATGATCGGTAGAACTCCCTGGTTTTCGGGCGGCATGGACGGTTTGGATGCCGTCGCCGCCGGCGATGATGGCCGCTGAAGCCAGCCCGATGAAAAGACCATGCTCGACTACGCCCGGAATGGCGTGGAGAGCATTCGAAAGCGCTCTTGTATCCGGAATGCGGCCAAAAGATGCATCGAGGATAAAATGGCCGCCGTCTGTAACAAAAGCCTGGCCGCCCGTCATCCTCAATGTGACCGGCCCGGAAAGACCGAGCTTTTCAGCCGCCGCGGCAACCGCGATTTCAGTGGCGCGCAGGCCGAATGGATTGACCTCGATCGGCAGCGGAAAACGGCCGAGCGTCTCGACCATCTTGGAGCGGTCGGCGATGACGATCATCCGCTGGGACGCCGCGGCGACGATCTTCTCGCGCAGCAGCGCGCCGCCGCCGCCCTTGACCAGGGTCAGTTCCGGGTCGACTTCGTCGGCGCCGTCGACGGTGAGATCGAGCTCTGGCGTTTCCTCCAGCGTCGACAGCGGCACGCCAAGTTCGCGGCACAGCAACGCGGTGCGCTCCGAAGTCGGCACACCAATGACGGTCATGCCGGTGGCGACCTTTTCGGCAAGCAGCCGCACGAACTCCTCGGCCGTGGTGCCGGTGCCGATGCCGAGCCGCATGCCGTCGCTTACATGGGCAAGTGCGGCGCGCGCGGCTTCGACCTTCAATTGCCTTGCATCCATGTCGGTTGTTGCCCCGGAAATTCGCTGCCGGGCTCGTAGCATTTTTGCCGGTCCGGTCAAAGCCCCAGGCGACGGGTCCCCCAGGTGATGCCGCTATAGGAATTATTTCCTTGACCGGTGAGTGCAGCTATGCTACATTTTTGCC
>NZ_RZOL01000366.1:0-6240 GCF_004022985.1 Mesorhizobium sp. M7A.F.Ca.ET.027.02.1.1
TTCTTCATCTATCCGCTGATCCGCAAACAGGCGATGGAGGAAGGCAAGCTACGCGCCATGACGGTCTCGCTCAGCGCGCGCTCGGAAACATTCGAGCATGCGGCGCTGACCGATGGCCTGACCGGCATGCAGAACCGGCGCTATTTCGATGATGCGCTGAAGGAGTATCTCGAGGAATTCCGGCGCATCGAAAAGCCCGTCGGGCTGATGATCCTCGATCTCGACCATTTCAAGCAGGTCAACGACACCCACGGCCATGACGTCGGCGACGAAGTGCTCAAGGCCGTCGCGAACTGTCTCAAGGACATGACGCGCTACCACGATGTGGTGGCGCGATTGGGCGGCGAGGAGTTCGCCGTGGTCACGCCCAACATGGACGCCGAGCTTCTGGGCAAGTTTGCCGAGCGCATCCGCAAGGCGATTGCCAACATGTCGGTGCTGTCGGGCAATGTCCGCCTCAAGATCACCACCAGCGTCGGGCTCGCCGTCTGGGACCGCAAGGAAACAGCGGAAGAGTTCTATCGCCGCGCCGACCGCCAGCTTTACGAGGCGAAGAGGCAGGGCCGTAACCGCGTCTGCGCCTGAAATCGCATCACTGAATTCGTGAGGCTGGCCGTCTGGCGCCGTTTTCTGCGCTTCCGGTGCTCACGGACTCAAACGTCCGCTCCGCTTCGGTTCTCGAAAACAGCACCACCCGACTCAGCCTGACGAATTCCCTGACGGGATTTATCCGAGCGGGCTGGGCAAGGGCGCAAGCTTGGCGCGGCTTCTCGGTCAGAAGGCAGAGGATTTGGCGCTGCGGACCTAATCGTTTTGCGGGCGCAGGCCGAAGGTTGCGGGCTTTAGGCCGTAGCGCATGTCGAAATCGTCGTCCGATGGCGCGCGTGCGGCGGGTGGCTTGCGGTAGTCGGGGTCGCCGGCCTGGCGGCCCGAATCGACGACCTCGGCGAAGGCCATCGCCTGCTGCGTTGATTTAGGCACATTGCGCAGTCGTTCCACGATCGCCACCAGATCGACATCGTCGCCTGGCTTCGACGTGGCCTCTTCGCGTTTTGCGGTGCCGGGGAGCAGGTCACTCGGCAGTTTTTCGAACTTCAGCCGCATGGTCGTCGCCACGCCTTCGCCGAAGGCGATGGCTTCGCGCTGGCCCATGGAGGACAGGAAGGCAAGCGTCGAGGCGGAAGAGTCGGCAATCGCGGAGCGGATGATCGCCTGGTCCTGCTCATTGGCAAGCCGCATGGCGAAGAAGGTCGAGCATTGCGAAAGGATGGTCGGGTCGAGCTCGCCCGGGCGCTGGGTGACGACGCCGAGATAGCAGCCATATTTGCGGCCTTCCTTGGCAATGCGCGACAGCGCGTGCCTTGTCGGCGCGAAGCCGAGGCGCGGATCGGCCGGCATATAGCGGTGCGCTTCTTCGCATAAAAACAGGAGCTGCAGCTTGCCCTCGCTCCACAGAGCGAGGTCGAAGGCCAGGCGCGCCAGCACCGAGCAGACCGAATTGACCACTTCCGACGGCATGCCGGCCATCTCGAAGCAGGTTACCGGGCGGCCATGATGCGGCACGCGGAAGATGTTGCCGATCGTCTCGTGGATGGTGTCCTCGATCAGGCGCGAGTTGAACATGAAGCGGTAGCGTGGATCGGCGGCCGCCGATTCGATGCGCGTCTTCAGCGATTTGAGTGTCGGGCGATCGGTCTTGCTTTCGAGCATGCCCATGCGCTCATCGATCTGCTTGAGCAGGTCGGCGATGCGGTAAGGCACCGGCGTATCGGCGGTCAACGCATCGCTGCCGCGCCTGATATAGGAGCCCGAATTCGGGTTGCGGTAGAGATTCTTGGCGGCCGGGATAAGGTCGCGCAAGGCGTCGATTTCTTCCGGCTCGGTCTCGCGGCCCCGGAACAGCACCTCGGCGAATTCCTCGAGCTTGAACATCCAGAACGGCAGATCCAAGGTTTTGGAATCGACCCTGACGCAGTATTCGGGCAGCGATGCAGCGAACTCGTTGTGCGGATCGAGGATCAGGATGCGCAGATCCGGCCGTGCCGCTATCGACTTGCGCAGCAGCAGCGAGACGGCGGTGGATTTGCCGACGCCGGTCGTGCCGACAATGGCGAAGTGACGCGCCAGCGTATCGTCGATGGCGATGTTGGCGGCGATCGTCTCGTCCTGCGCGAGCGTGCCGATCGTGATCGAATGACGCCCGGCGAGGTCATATACCGCCTGCAGGTCGCGGGTGCGGATCCGATGCGCAACGGCGCCGATATGCGGATAGGTGGTGATGCCCCGATCGAAGACCGGTTTGGCGCCGGGCTCTGCTCCGTCACGGACTTCGCCGATCAGCTCGATGCTGACCTCGATGGCGTTCTGACCCTCATTGCTCCAGGCGCGGTCCGACTTGCCGATTGCGTAGACCAGGCCGACGGTTCGCGTCGATCCGAGATTGATGGAAATCATCTTGCCGACCGTCCACAGGCCGGTCACCGCGCCGTCGGCGTCGTTCGCGTAGGCGCTGATGGTGGCGCGTGCGCCATCGCATTGCACGACATTGCCGAGGATGCGCTTGTCGTTCTGCTCTGCGTCGCGGCGCTCCTGCGATGTCGGTTCTCCAACGGAGGCTTCGCGTTCGACATACATGGACAGGCCAATCCCCATTTCCCAGGAGCATCGATCCTACCCGAATGGGGTTAAGGCCCGATGACGTCGGATGGTGTAGAGAGCATTAAAGGGCTCGTGAAAATTGTCGTCAGGCGGCTCTTCTCCGGCGTCTATTTTTCGCTATAATAGACATATGGATGATATAGCGAACGACATTTCCTCGACGATCGGCCGCAGGATACACGCCGAAAGGACCGTGCGCGACTGGTCCCTGGCCGAACTCGCGGAGCATTCCGGCGTCTCGAAGGCGATGCTCAGCACGATCGAGCGGGGCAAGACCAGCCCGACGGCGGCGCTTCTGGTGCGCATCGCGTCGGCCTTCGGCATGACGCTGTCGACCTTGATCGCACGCGCGGAGCTGCAGGGCGGCGGGATATTGCGCGAGGCCGACCAGCCGGTGTGGCGCGATCCCGACACCGGCTATGTCAGGCGGCATCTTTCGCCGGCTGGCGATATGCCGCTGGAACTGATCAAGGTGCATCTGCCGGCGGGCGCCAAGGTCAGTTTTCCGGCCGCTTCATACGCCTTCATCAAGCAGCAGATATGGCTGATTTCCGGGCGGCTCGAATTCGTCGAAGGTGAGACAGTGCACAGGCTTGTATCAGGCGACTGCCTGGCGCTCGGGGCGCCGTCGGACTGCACCTTACATGCCCTGGAGCCTGGCGCCGACTATCTCGTCGCGCTGGTCAGGGGCTGACACAATGGCAAGAAGACCAAAGCGCTCCCACAATGGGGGGCCGCCTCTCGATGAGTACAAGGGTCCGCCATGGGGCAAGGGCGATCCCTACATCTTCCTTGCCTGGCAGGCCGCCCATGCCAAGGCGTGGAAGGCGCCCAGCCACGAGGTGATGCTGCTGCGCATGGACAGAGCCGAGCGGCTTGGCCTGACCTATGAGGAGTACACGCTCGAGATCCTCGAGCGCGGGCGGCATCTCGGGCACGAAGACGCCGACCGCATCAGCGCCATCAAGGCGGCGCGAAAGCGACGCCGCGCGCACCGTCTGGACTGACAGCAATGCGCCCGCTTCTATTGCAATCACAGGATATCCTGCACATGAACTCGATCGAGATCGCACCCCTGAACCCGACTGCCGAGACGCAGGACATGTTGGCCGAATTGCTGGTCGCAACGGTGGCGACCGGCGGTTCGGTCAGCTTCATGCATCCGTTGGCGCCGCAGGCGGCAAGGACGTTCTGGGAGAAATCGCTGGCCGCGGCGGCAAGGGGCGAAAGAGCGGTGCTTGGCGCCTGGGACGGCAAAAACCTGGTCGGCACAGTGACCTTGCTGCTCGATTGTCCGCCCAACCAGCCGCACCGGGCCGAGATCGCCAAGCTGATGACATCAGTCGATTGCCGGGGCAGGGGTGTGGGAACGCGCCTGATGCGAGCCGCCGAGAGCCTCGCCGTTGAGAAGGGCCGCACGCTGCTGGTTCTGGACACGGCGACCGAGGAGGGCGCCTCAGGCCTCTATGAGCGGTTGGGCTTCACGCTGGCCGGAGAGATACCGGACTATGCCCTGAAGCCGCATGGCGGGCTGACCGGCACGTTGATCTACTGGAAGCGGATCGGGCCAATCTCATAACCAGTCATGCCGGCGCGGAGAGGCGCAGGAGCAGCCATTGGCGGAAATCCTGTTCGGCTCCGGTCAGGCGTGCTGTCGACGCCTTGGTCAGGAAATGCCCCGATGTGCTGGAAAGTTCATAGTCGGAAAGCCTGACCAGCGTCTTGCTGTCGAGCGCCGCATCGACCAGCGGCCGCGAGCCCAAGAGCACGCCGGCGCCGGCGCTCGCCGCCTCCATGGCGGTGACGAAACTATCGAAGCGGTGTGATCGTCTGGGATGGCCAGCCAGTCCAGCGGCGGCGAACCATTCCGCCCACATCTCGCGCGCGCCGGCGACCAGAAGCAGCGGCAGGGAAGGCCAGTCGTCGTCGCCGGCGAGCGCAGGTGCGGCCACCGGCACGAGCCGCTCGGCGGTCAGCCTGTCGGCTTCGCGTCCGGGGAAGGATCCGCTGCCGAAGCGGATGTCGAGCACCGAGCCCGGCAGATCGTAGTCGGCAGGGCGATGGATCGTCACCAGATCGAGTTGGATGCGCGGCAGTGCCTTGGCGAGATCTGGCAGCGCCGGAACCAGCATGAGCAAGGCAAAGGAGATCGGCGCCCGGATGGTCACGGTCTGGACGGCACGCGGCTCGAACAGTTCCGCGGTGCTGTTGCCGATGGTGGCGAAGGCCGACTGGATGTGAGGCAGGTAGGCTGCCCCCTCCGGCGACAGTGCAACGCCCCGCGCCAGCCGCGAAAACAAACGTGTCTTGAGCCGCTCCTCGAGAAACCGGATGTGCTGGCTGACGGCTGCCTGGGTGAGACCGAGCTCGGCTGCCGCCGCGGTGAAATTCGACAGCCGCGCCGCCGCCTCGAAACTGCGCAGCCAGTCCAGAGGCGGCACGGGTGTATTTGTACGAGCCATAAGTATTCTGCGGTCATTGGCTAAAAAATGATAATTTGAGTTATGCCTGTCGCGCGATCAACATGCAATCGAAACCCTGCGGATCAGGCTGCGGGGGACGCAACGAACAGGAACGGATCTCCATGCTCACCCACGCGCTGATCGGCGACGAAGGCAGAACAATCGACCTTGGCTGGCAGGACGGGTCGCGCAGCCGTTTTCATGCCATGTGGCTGCGCGACAATGCGCTGGACGACAAGACGCGCAGCGCCGGCAATGGTCAACGGCTCATCACCATTCTCGACATTCCCGCCAACACCAGGATCGGCGCCGCGTCGATCAAAGGCGGCGCCCTGGAAGTCAGCTTCGTGCCCGAGCAGAAGACGGTCAGCTTTCCCGCGGCATGGCTGAGCGCCAATGCCTATGATCGTGACGCAGGCCGCCAGCCGGGCTGGACAGGCGAGGCCACCGTGCGATGGACCAAGGCCTCGATGCAGAATTCGGTACCGCGCGCCGGCTATGTTGCGGCCAGCCGCGATCGTGCTGTGCTGGGGCAATGGCTGTCGGCGGTGAAAACCTATGGCTTCGCGGTGATGGACGATCTGCCGTCCGAATCCGGGGCGCTGTGCAAAGTGTCCGATCTGTTCGGCTACATCAGGGAGACCAATTACGGGCGCTGGTTCGAAGTGCGCGCCGAGGTCAATCCGAACAATCTCGCCTACACGAATCTCGGCCTCCAGGCGCACACCGACAACCCCTATCGCGACCCTGTGCCGACGCTGCAGATTCTGTCCTGCATCGAAAATACGGTTGAGGGCGGCGAGTCCAGTGTCGTCGATGGGTTTGCCGTCGCGGCTGCGCTGCAGGCTGAGAACCCGGAAGGCTTCCGGCTGCTGAGCTCATGCCCGGCGCGCTTCGAATATGCCGGCTCTTCCGGCGTGCGGCTGCAGGCGAAGCGGCCGATGATCGAGCTCGGGCCCGATGGCGAGCTGATTTGCATCCGCTTCAACAACCGCTCCCTGGCGCCGACGGTCGACGTGCCGTTCAGCGATATGGAAGCGTACTACGCCGCCTATCGCCGGTTTGCGGAACTGATCGAGAATCCATCCTTCGAGGTGACGTTCAAGCTCGAAGCGGGGCA
>NZ_RZOL01000367.1:0-6215 GCF_004022985.1 Mesorhizobium sp. M7A.F.Ca.ET.027.02.1.1
GACAATTACACGCTCAGGCAAATATACTTCATTTCAGTATAATGATCGATTCCGTATTTCGAACCTTCACGGCCTATTCCCGACTGCTTGATGCCGCCAAAGGGCGCAACCTCAGTGGAGATCAGCCCGGTGTTGACCCCCACCATGCCGAACTCGAGAGCCTCCGCCACCCGGAAGATTTTCGAGACATCCCTCGAAAAGAAGTAAGACGCAAGGCCAAATTCAGTGTTGTTTGCCATTTCTATGACCTGTTGCTCGGTCGAAAATTTGAACAGCGGCGCAACAGGTCCGAATGTCTCTTCGCTGGAAAGGCGCATTTCGCCGGTTGCGCCGGTCAAGATAGTGGGCTCAAAAAAGAGGCCCCCTTGGCTCGCAGGTTTGCCACCGGCTTCCACCGTCGCCCCCTTTGCCACGGCGTCGGCGACGTGCTCCAGTACTTTCTTCAACGCGTTCCGGTCGATGAGGGGGCCTGTAGTGACCCCTTCGGTGAAGCCGTCGCCGACCTTCAGATCGCGAACGCGCTCGGCTAGTTTCGCAGCAAAGGAATCATAGACACCCTCCTGAATATAGAAGCGATTGGCGCAGACGCAGGTTTGCCCAGCATTACGGTATTTGGAAATCATTGCGCCGTCGACAGCAGCGTTGAGATCCGCGTCATCGAAGACGATGAAAGGCGCGTTCCCCCCGAGTTCGAGGCCAAGCTTTAAGATCTGCTCTGCGCCTTGCCGCATCAGCAATTTTCCGACCTTGGTCGAGCCCGTGAACGTGAGCTTTCGGATCTTCTCATTTCCGCAGAATTCCTGACCGACCATCACCGCATCGGTCGTGGTAAGCACAGAAAAAAGACCGGGTGGCAGACCGGCGCGTTCTGCAAGGAGAGCCAGAGCGAGCGCGGATAGGGGTGTCTCAGCCGCAGGTTTTGATACTATACTGCAGCCGGCAGCGATCGCGGGGGCCATCTTCCGGGCAAGCATCGCATTCGGGAAGTTCCACGGCGTGATTGCCCCCACAACTCCAATGGGCTGCCTGATCACGATGATGCGCTTGTCCAGCTGATGACCTGGAATGGTGTCCCCGTAAACTCGCTTTGCTTCCTCACCGAACCACTCGACGTAGGACGCACTATAAAGGATCTCTCCCCTCGCCTCCGGCCATGGTTTTCCCATTTCCAAAGTGAGGATGGTGGCAAGATCATCGACATTCGTGACTAAGAGGTCGTAAAGCCTTCGCAGGACTACGGCGCGTTCCTTGCCCGTCCTCTTCGCCCAGTTCTTTTGGGCAAGATGAGCAGCCTCAATCGCCGACTTGACCTCCTCTTCACCAAGATCTGGAAGGGTTGCGAGCACTTTGCCGGTTGAGGGATTGGTGACCTCGAACGTGAGGCGCCTTGAACCTGCCGCTACCCACCGAGTCCCTACAAGAGCTTTATCCGTAACTAACGACTTGTCTTTCAACTTTGCTAGAACTGTTTCAGAAATTGACATTGGTTTCTCCGTCTCGGTGCGAGCCAAAGAGCCGCCGTATATATCTACCTAGGATAGAACTTAGCGCTCTATTGGACATTGGATTTTTTATGGATGGGCAGATTGCAGAAACGAAGAGTAATCTCCAGCACCGCTGAACGATCGTCACGGAATAGACCCCTCTCCGCACCTCTCAGAGGACGCCTCCCCATCCGACCCTGCGGTGAGGATGCGGCCACGAACGACCGGCGGCCGGCCTTCCAAGTACCGTGATTTCGGTTTTGCCATATCGACAATAAATCAGTATAAACAAAAGTTTAATCCCCGCTTCAGTCCGTTAGTTCGTCGGAATAGACCACGGCTGGAGAAGGAGCCCTGAAATCTTCGCACTGCACAGCTTCCACGGCTTTCTCAAGGTCATGCACCAGCAACGAGATATACTCATCTCGCAGCGGACCGAGCACCAATTGTATTGCCCCCGGCTCTTTCAGCAAGTTTATCTTCCAGCCATAATCCTTCATCTTGCTCGCAATCGAATATACGTCTGAGTAGTCGCTCCCTATTCCGACCACGTTGAGCTCAGCCCCGCCGACTATTTTCAAGCCAGGGCATCGTTCAACGAAAGACAATATGGCATCTCTCAGCTTGAGGATTTGACCCGCGCGGGAGAGGTATCCGTCCCGGCCCAGATAGCGCATGACCGCCCAAGCCGAGGCGATTGCACCCCCGTTACGCGTCCCAGTAAGAACCGGTGAACGATAAAGTCCAGCTGCCCATGTATCGAAGATGAAAGGTTGATGGCGGGCTACCTTATTTCTATAGAAAACGCCCGACACTCCCTTACCACTATAGCCATACTTGTGGAAATCAGCCGAAATTGAACTTACGCCGGGGACTCGAAAATCGAATTCGGGAACGTCTCGTCCGAGCTCGCGCACAAAAGGCGCCAAAAACCCACCAACGCAAGCGTCCACATGCAACCAAATCCCGTGTTTGCTGGCAATTTCCGCTAATTCTCGAACTGGGTCACAAACGCCATGCGACCAAGATGGCATTGACGCGAGCATCATGACTGTGTTTTCGCTAACTGCCTCGGACATTGCCGAGACGTCTGCGCGGAAATTTGCATCCACTGGAACGCGACGAATGGTATATCCCAAATATCGCTCGTATTTCTCGAATGTGGGATAGCCCGTCTGCGGAATGATTATTTCGGATCGAGCTATGTGAGGCCGTCTTTCTTTGGCGTTCGCTAGGGCAGCAGCAGTAGCGAGAAAGAGGCTCTCGGAACCGCCGCTGGTCACGGCGCCAGTTGCATCCTTTCCAGCGTGGAACAAACTAAGCGCCATCTGTATTAGATCGCGTTCAAATTTTACCACGGTCGGGTAGTTGTTGCCCTTCGTAAAAAAGGCAAGGTGAGCGGCCTTGGCAACTTCGAATGTGCCATCATCAAGCAGGAGCCCGCGGTCGTTGAGCCAACGATCTGGGAACGTCGAGCGCGGATCTGCGTCTTGTGAACGCAGCTGCTTTAGTTCTTGTTCGATCTCGTCCCGGGTCATTCCACTCTTTGGGAACGAATTGCTAATAGAAGTTTCAAATTGTTCGGCTTGCATGTTTAACTTCTCTTCGAATAGTGTTTGCATGGTAGGAATTCTAGCCAACCGCGTCCAATAAGTGTTTTTGTTTTCTGCCACCGATCGGAAAAGTCCTTCTTGGAATTGGCCTTGGCTTTCGAGAACTTCACCGTCCAGCGGGCATCGCGGTCCTTCTGGCGCAGCTTCGTCCATGTGTCCGGAACCTTGCCCGCCTTGATGTCGGCTTTCTCGGCGTCAGTGTTGCGCTCACATGGGCATTTCAGGATCGAGGGATCCTGTTTGCGTCGTTATCTAACCTACTAAATTCGGAGAGGGCTCCGATCGTTGTAAAACCGATACAATCGGGCCGGGCTTATTAGACTAGCTGTCCGCGGCTGGCACCTGGGCCTTCTTCATCCAAATCCGTTTTGACACGCTATGAGTTGGCTACTCGGCACCTCCTGCGGCGGCGTCGAGCTTTGGAGCCTGGCAAGTTCGGCATACGGGATATGACAGCGGATGGTGTGACCGGGCTGGGCCTCGGCCAGTGGCGGCACCTGTTCCTCGCAGATCGATCCGATTTTGCGCGGGCAGCGTGTGTGGAAGACGCAGCCTGATGGCGGGTTGGCGGCGCTGGGGATTTCACCGTCGAGACGAATGCGCGCCTTCTCGGTCTGATCGAGTTTTGGAACGGCCGACAGCAGCGCTTCGGTATAGGGATGATGCGGGCCGGAAAAGACGTCTTCCGACGGTCCGAGTTCCATGATGCGGCCTAGATAGAGCACGGCGATCTTGTCCGAGAGGTAACACACCACGCCAAGATCATGCGAGATGAAGATGTAGCTGACGTCTTCCTTCGATTGCAGGTCGACGAGCAGGTTGAGGATCGCCGCCTGTACGGACACGTCGAGTGCCGAGGTCGGCTCGTCGCAGACGACGATGCGTGGATCGCCGGCGAAGGCACGCGCAATGGCAACGCGCTGCTTCAGCCCACCTGACAATTGACGCGGCTTAACGGCCAGATGCCGTTCGGTGAGGCGCACCGAGCGGACGAGGTCTTCGAGGCGCGTCTCCAGCGCCTTGCCGGAGAGGCCGGCCAGCCGTTTCAATGCGCGGCCGAGGATGTGTCGGATCGAATGCGAGCGGTTGAGCGCTGAGTCCGGGTTCTGGAAGACGATCTGCATCGCCTTGACCTGATCGTCGCCACGGTTCTCCAGCTTCGGCGCCAGCGCCTTGCCCTCGAGCTCGATGGTGCCGCCGTCATCGGGCGGCACGAGGCCGAGCAGCAGCCTGGCGAAAGTGGTCTTGCCACTGCCGGACTCGCCGACCAGCCCCAGCGTCTCGCCGGGCCACAGATCGAGCGAGACGTCCTTGACAGCACGCAAGGGATGGCCATGGCTGGCATAGGTTTTGTTCAATCCCGCGACGCGCAGCACAGGTGCCGCCGCCGGCTTTGGTGCAGGCGCCACATCGCTGGGTGTGGCGCGCGGAAGGGCCTGCGCCTTGTCGTGATAGTGGCAACGCGACAAGCGCTTTCCGCGCTCGTCACTCAGATCGTAGAGCAACGGCAATTCGGTGCGGCAGCGCTCGTCGGCGAGCGCACAGCGGTCGGCGAAGGCGCAGCCCTTGATGTCGGCACCAATGCCAGGAAGGAAGCCCGGAATAGTATCGAGGCGGCCCTGGCCCTTGCGCTTGCCGCCGCTCGGCAGGCAGCGCAGGAGTGCTACGGTATAGGGATGGCGCGGGTCGTTGAAGACAACATCCGTCGGTCCTTCTTCCACCAGCATGCCCGCATAGAGCACGCCGACCCGGTCGCACATGTTGGAGACGACCGCGAGGTTGTGGCTGATGAACAGGATCGAGGTCGAGAGCTCTTGCCTGAGCTGTACGATGAGGTCCAGCACCTCGGCTTCGACGGTCGCGTCGAGGCCGGTGGTCGGCTCGTCGAGGATCAGCATCGACGGGTCGTTGGCCAGCGCCATGGCGATCGCCACGCGCTGCTGCATGCCGCCGGAAAGCTGGTGCGGATAGCGCTGCATCACGCTAAGCGGATCGGAGATGCGCACGCGGTTCAGCATGGCGATGGCGCGATCGGTCGCCGCCTGTCCAGTTATGCCGCCGAGCTCGAAAATCTCGGTCAGTTGCAGGCCAACGCGGATCGACGGGTTCAGCGCCTTGCCCGGATCCTGGTAGACCATGGAGACGCTTTCGGCCCGCGCCCGCCTGAGCGCCTCGGCGTCCAGCTTCATGACGTCCTTGCCGTCCAGCGAGATCGCGCCGCCGGTGATCGAGCCGTTCCTCGGCAGATAGCGCACCACGGTGAGCGCCACAGTGGATTTGCCGCAGCCGGATTCGCCGACCAGCCCGTAGGCCTCGCCTTGGCCGATGTTGAGGCTGAGATTGCGCAGCACCGCGCGGTTGCGCCCGGCAACACGGTAGGCAACGGACAAATCGTGCAGTTCGAGTGCGTTTTCAGCCTTTGCGGAGTTAGTCATTGAGCGCTCCATGGACGCCGTCGGCCACCAGGTTGACACCGATCACTAGCGAGGCGATGGCCAGGGCATCGAACAGCACCGTCCACCAAAAGCCACCACTGATCATGCCGTAATTGCTGGAGATCGACAGCCCCCAGTCGGGTGAGGGCGGCTGGATGCCAAAACCCAGGAAGGAGAGCGTAGCGACCGCGAAGATGGCGTAGCCGAGACGCACTGTCGTCTCCACCAGGATCGGTGGGATGACATTGGGCAGGATCTCGACGAACATCGTATACAGCGCGCGCTCGTGCCGAAGCTCGGCGGCGGCGACATAGTCGAGTTGGCGCTCGGTCAGCACCGCCGAGCGCACCGTGCGGGCGATGATCGGCGCGAAGCTCAGCCCTATGAGGACAACAACGGTGGCCGTGGAGGTGCCGAGCGCGACGATGGCGAGCAGCGCCAGGATGACACCCGGGACGGCCATGAAGGCTTCGAGGATGCGGCTGACGACATCGTCGACGATGCCGCGGAAATAGCCGGTGAGCAGGCCAAGTGCGGTACCCGTCACCGTCGCCAGCAAGGTCGCCAACGGTGCGACGGTGAGGATATCGCGCGAGCCGACGATGACGCGCGAGAAGACATCGCGGCCGATCTGGTCGGTGCCGAACCAGTGTTCGGTGGAAGGGGGCGCCAGGGCGTTGATG
>NZ_RZOL01000368.1:0-6182 GCF_004022985.1 Mesorhizobium sp. M7A.F.Ca.ET.027.02.1.1
GACAATATCTGGCTCGGCGCCTTGGGTGCGGGCACTATCCTGGCTTACGCGCTGTGGAACCACCGCCGGCTCGATGCTTTCCTGGCCGGCGAAAACGCCGCCGAAAGCCTGGGCGTGCCGGTGGCGCGGATGCGAAGGATGACCTTTCTCGTCGCCGCCTTCTCGACGGCGATCCTGGTCTCGGTCGCCGGCGTCATCGGCTTCGTCGGGCTGATGATCCCGCATCTGTCGCGGCCGCTGGCGGGCCCCTTGCACCTGCGCCTGGTTGCCAGCTGCGCCGTGTTCGGCGCGGTGCTGTTGCTGGCCAGCGACCTTCTGGCCCGAACGCTGCTGCCGCCGCAGGAACTGCCGATCGGCATCATCACCAGCTCGGTCGGCGCGTTCTTCGTCGTCACCATGCTGATCCGCAACCGGCTGTGAGTGCGGTGGGCAACTGGGCGCCGGATCACACCGTCCAGAAATAGCGCACGAGGTGAAAGAACACCGGGGCAGCGAAGACCAGGCTGTCGGTGCGGTCCATCATGCCGCCATGGCCTTCGATCAGATGGCCCCAGTCCTTGACGCCCTGGTCGCGCTTGATGGCCGAGGCGACCAACCCGCCAAGAAATCCCATCGAGCAGGCGACGAAGGCCACGCCCGCTGCCTGTAGCGGCGAAAAGGGCGTGACGAATGACAACAACGCGCCCAGCAGGCTCGCCGACACCAGTCCGCCGATCGGGCCTTCCCAGGTTTTCGACGGCGAGACGTTCGGCGAAAAACGGTGTTTTCCAAAGAGCTTGCCGAAGATGGCGAACATGCCGCATTTGTGCACCAACGCTCGGGCAGGGTAAAAAGTTTAGGCTTGAAATAAATTTGGTCTGGTGCAACTCTCAATCGTCAGTCGAGAGCGTGGGAGGTCTCGCTGTGCCAAATGCCGGTCGCATATTCGATCGCGCCGGGTGCTGCCGCATATGCGGATGACCAGCCCGGCGTCGGCGCAAAGCCTCCCGGCAAGTTGCGTATTCAAACACACGCACGGCGACAAGACCGTGGCAACGAGCATCTAGGGGACAGCCGCAGAATGCTTGGACCGTCAGCGCATATCGACACTTTCACGCGCGACAACCTTCCGCCCGAGGAACAGTGGCCGAACTTCCTGCTCGATGGCTTCGACTACCCCGAATACCTTAATGCCGGTGTCGAACTGACCGACGTCTGGTCGAAAAGGGTCTGGGTGACCACACCGCGCCGATCGGCAATGGCCGGGCGCTGGCGCTTCAATCATGTCACCACAGTCGAACGCATCATCGGCATGAAACGCAGCACCGGCGGCACGTCGGGCGCTTCGTGTCTGAAGAGATGCTGGAGGTTGAACTGTTCACTGAACTCTGGAAAGTTCGCACCCGGCTCTAAAGCTATTTTATCTATATTGAAAACACTGGGAAGGAGAGAAAAATGAAGAATATCCTGGCATCCAGCATGTTCGCTTTGTCGCTGGCCACATCTGGCCTTGCCTATGCCGAACCCGTCAAGATCGGCGTCATCACCACGCTTTCGGGCGGCGGTGCGGGTCTCGGCGTCGACATGCGCGATGCCTTTACGCTGGCGATGAAACAGTCCGGCAACAAAGATGTCGAGCTGGTCATCGAAGACGATGCCCAGAAGCCCGAGATCGCGGTGCAGCTCGCCGAAAAGATGATCCAGAGCGACAAGGTCGACCTGCTCACCGGTATCATCTGGTCGAACCTGGCGATGGCGGTGGTGCCCAACGCGGTGGCGCAGGACGTCATCTATCTGTCGCCCAATGCCGGCCCGTCGGCGCTTGCCGGCGCCAAGTGCAACAAGAACTATTTCAACGTCGCCTACCAGAACGACAATTTCCATGAGGCGATGGGTCAGTACGCCAACAAGGACTACAAGAAGACCTTCATCCTCGCGCCCAACTACCCGGCTGGCAAGGATTCGCTGACCGGCTTCAAGCGCTACTACAAGGGCGAGCTGGCAGGCGAGGCCTACACCCAGATCGGCCAGGCCGACTACGCCGCCGAGATCGCCCAGATCCGCGATTCCGGTGCCGACTCGGTGTTCTTCTTCCTGCCTGGCGGCATGGGCATTTCCTTCATGAAGCAGTACGCCCAGTCGGGCGTGAACATCCCGGTCATGGGTCCTGGCTTCTCCTTCGACCAGGACATTTTGCCCGCGGTTGGCGACGCAGCCCTCGGCGTCAAGAACTCGGCGAGCTGGTCCAGGGACCTCGACAACGAAGCCAACAAGCAGTTCGTCGAGGCCTTCAAGGCCGAATACAATCGCCTGCCCTCAATCTACGCCGCCCAGAGCTGGGATACGGCGAACCTGATCCTGTCCGCGCTGTCCAAGGCCAGTGTTAAGGACAAGGACGCGTTCCGCGCGGCCCTCAAGGCAGCCGATTTCAAGTCGGTGCGCGGCGAGTTCACCTTCAACACCAACAATCATCCGGTCCAGAACATCTACGTCCGTGAGGTGGTAAAGGAAGGCGATGTCTTGACCAACAAGATCATCGCCACCGCCTTCGAACACCACAAGGACGCCTATGCCGACCAGTGCAAGATGTAGCCCAAGGCTGCATCCGCTTTGCTAAAGTGCCGGCCTCGTCATCGACGGGGCCGGGGCCGCGGCGAGGCCGCATCGCCGTATCTTGCAGCGGCTTGCTTCGGCATTCCCCGCCTTGAACCACAGTCCGGATCGTTCATTTGTCCATCGCCCTTCTGATCGAACAACTTCTCAACGGGCTGCAGCTCGGAGTGATGCTGTTCCTCATGGCCGCCGGCCTGACGCTGATCTTCGGAGTCATGGGCCTGATCAACCTCGCCCATGGCTCGCTCTACATGGTCGGCGCCTTTGCCTGTGCCACGGTCGCCGCCGCCACTGGTTCGTTCTGGATCGGTCTGGTGGCGAGCCTGATCGCTGCGGCAGCCGCCGGTGCGGTCATGGAGATCGTTGTCATCCGCAGGCTTTATGAGCGCGACCATCTTGACCAGGTGCTGGCGACGTTTGCGCTGATCCTGATCTTTTCGGAAGGCACGCGCTGGCTGTCTGGCTCGTTTCCGCTTTATCTCGACATCCCACCGCTGCTGCAAGGCGCGGTGCCCCTGCCCGGCGGTGGCCAGTACCAGCTCTACCGCCTCGCCATTATCGGCGTCGGCATCGCCGTTGCTGTGGGGCTCTATCTGCTGATCTCGCGCACCCGTCTCGGCATGCGCATCCGCGCCGGCGAATCCGACCGCGAGATGATCGCAGCCCTCGGCGTCGACATCCGCACGCTCTACACTGTTGTCTTCGCGCTAGGTGCTGCCCTTGCCGGCCTTGCCGGCGCGCTGGTCGGTGCGCTGCAATCGGTGCAGGTCGGCATGGGCGAGCCAGCACTCATCCTCGCCTTCGTGGTCATCGTCATCGGCGGCATCGGCTCGATCAAGGGCGCGCTGTTCGGTGCCATCCTCGTCGGCCTCGTCGACACGATGGGCCGCTTCCTCCTGCCCAAGGCGCTGGCGTTGATGATGCCGACGGCACAGGCCGGGCTGATCGGTGCCTCACTCGCCTCCATGCTGATCTACATAGTCATGGCCCTGATCCTCGCTTTCAGGCCAAGCGGCCTGTTTGCGGCGCAGTCGTAAGGGCCACCATGAGCCGCGAAACCATCATCAATATACTGCTGGCACTTCTGCTGCTAGCGATCCCGTTCAGTGCGTCTGCAATGGGCGAGCAATTCTACGTCACGCTTGCCACGCGCATTACGATCCTTGCGCTCGCTGCTGTCGGGCTCAACATCGCGCTTGGTCTTGGCGGGCTGGTATCCTTTGGCCACGCCGCCTTCTTCGGCCTTGGCGGCTATGCCGCCGGCATCCTGGCGACCCATACCTTCAACGCCGAACCGCTGTTGTTTGGCCTGCAAGGCACGACCTCGATGCCGGTCATCTGGTCGGTGGCTATCCTGGTTTGCGGCCTTGTCGCCTTGCCGATCGGCGCGATCAGCCTGCGCACGACGGGCGTCTATTTCATCATGATCACGCTCGCTTTCGCGCAGATGATCTACTACTTCGCCATCTCCTGGCCGGCCTATGGCGGCGAGGACGGGCTGTCGATCTATGTCCGCAATGGCTTTCCCGGTATGAACACGGCGCAGCCCCTGACCTATTTCCTGATCTGCTATGTCGTGCTGATGGCAGCACTTGGCCTGTTCTGGCTGCTGCGCGGATCGCGCTTCGGTGCCGCATTGCAGGCGGCACGGCAGAACGCGACCAGGCTGTCCGCCGTCGGCATCGCACCCTTCAACATCAGGCTCGTTGCCTTCGCCATCTCTGCCATGGTCACAGGCCTCGCCGGCGCGCTGTTTGCCGATCTCAACCGCTTCGTCAGCCCCTCGATGCTGTCCTGGCACATGTCGGGCGAGCTGATCGTGCTCATCATCCTTGGCGGCAAGGGTCGGCTGTTCGGCCCGGTTGCGGGCGCGATGCTTTACGTGCTGTTCGAATTCGCGCTTGGCGGCTTCACCGAACGCTGGCAGTTCTTCCTTGGCCTGATCCTGCTCGGCGTCGTTTTGTTCGCGCGCGGCGGGCTGCTTGGCCTTTTGGCTGGAGAGGCGCGTCATGGCTGAGCTGGTCCTCGAAATACGCGATCTCAAAAAGACTTTCGGCGCGCTGAAGGCCACCGACGGGGTCAGCCTCGATCTCAAGCCGGGCGAAATCCACGCGCTGATCGGCCCCAATGGAGCCGGCAAAAGCACGCTGATCCACCAGATCTCGGGCTCGCTCCGGCCAGACAGCGGCAGTATCCGCTTTCTCGGCCAGGATATGGCCGGGCTCGACATGGCGGCCCGCGGGCGGCTTGGGCTAGGCCGCAGCTTCCAGATCTCATCACTCGCGCAGGAGTTTTCCGCGCTGCGCAATGTGATGCTGGCGGTGCAGGCACGCCAGGGAACGAGCTTCCGCTTCTTACGCCCCGTGATGAGCGACAAGAGCCTGACAGAACCGGCGATGGCGATGCTGGAGCGCGTCGGCCTTGCCGGGCGCGCCTACGTGCCAGCCGCTGAGCTGTCGCATGGCGAACGCCGTCAACTCGAAATCGCCATTGCGTTGGCCCTTGGATCGAAGGCCTTTTTGTTCGACGAGCCGATGGCCGGCATGGGGCCAGACGGATCGAAAGCGTTGACGAAATTCCTCGACGGCCTGCGCCACGAAGCGCCGATCCTGCTCGTCGAGCACGACATGGATGCCGTCTTCGCGCTTGCCGACCGTATCTCGGTCCTCGTCTATGGCCGCGTCATCGCCGCCGGCACGGTGGACGAGATCCGCAACGATCCCGAAGTGCGCCGGGCCTATCTCGGAGAAGCTGCGTGAGCCTGCTGGAACTCAACGGCGTCGAAACCTTCTACGGCGCATCGCAGGCGCTGTTCGGCGTCTCGCTCGACGTCAGGGCGGGTGAGGTCGTGGCGCTCATGGGCCGCAACGGCATGGGCAAGACGACGACGATCAATTCCATTCTCGGCCTCGCGAAACCGCGCTCAGGCTCGATCAGCTTTGGCGGCCGCCAAGTCGCCGGCATGCGCCCGCACCGCATCGCGCGCCTTGGCCTGGGTCTGGTGCCGGAGGGAAGGCGCTGCTTTCCCAATCTGACCGTACTGGAGAACCTGCTGGCCGCAGCACGCGGCAGCGCGTGGACATTGGAAAAAGTTGTCGAGCTGTTTCCGCGTCTCGGCGAACGCCGCGACCAATATGCCGGTACACTGTCGGGCGGCGAGCAGCAGATGGTAGCCATCGGCCGCGCGTTGATGACCAATCCGAGCCTGCTCATTCTGGACGAGGCGACCGAGGGTCTGGCACCTGTGATCCGCCAGGACATCTGGGCAGCAATCCGCAAGCTCAAGTCGAGCGGACAGTCGATCCTTATCGTCGACAAGACGCTTGCCGAGCTTCTACCTGTGGCCGACCGCTGCTTCGTTCTGGAAAAGGGCATGACCGTCTTCGAAGGCACGCCCGAGGCGCTGACGCCAGAAATTCAGGACCGCTATCTCGGCGTATGAAAAAAGGGTGTCAAACGGCTTCCAAACTGACCCGGCGCGGTGCTGTTGCTGGCCAGCGATCTTCTGGCCCGAACGCTGCTGCTGCCGCAGGAGCTGCCGATCGGCATCATCACCAGCTCCGTCGGCGCGTTCTTCGTCGTCACCATGC
>NZ_RZOL01000369.1:0-6166 GCF_004022985.1 Mesorhizobium sp. M7A.F.Ca.ET.027.02.1.1
GTGGAATTCGCAGTCGGCGGCGTTCGCACAAGGCGTGAAGGCGGAAAATCCTGACGTCAAGATCACCTATGCGGTGATCGGCCCTGCCGCCTACAGCGATGCGGCCGGCGGCAAGCGCGTCACCGAAAGCGTGATCGCATCGGGTGCCGACATCATCTTCGGCCAAGGCAACGGTTCGAGCTTCGGCATGCTGCAGGCGGTCGAGACGACCAAGGCAGCCGATGGCGGCAAGGTCTATTTCATCGACGTCATCGGCGACAAGTCACCGATCGACAAGGGCTTCCTGCTGTCGTCGGTGGTGTGGAACATCGAGCCGGTCTATGCTGCGATGATTGCCGACCTGAAGGCCGACACGTTCGGCACCAAACACTATACGATCGGCCTCAAGGACGACTCGGTCAAGCTGCTGAAGACCGCTGCGATCCCGGACAATGTCTGGACGGAAATCCAGGCGCTGCGCGAGGACGTCATTTCCGGCAAGATCAAGGTCGAGCCGGTCTATGACGCGGCCGCCGTCAGGGCATTGATGACCAGCGTCGCCCAGTAAGGCGATCACGGTCGGCTGCCGGAGGGGTGATCCGTTCACCCCTCCGGACGATTCCCGTTTTTTGGTGCTGGGCTTTCATGAGCGGTTTTTCTTCATCGTCCGTTGCAGGGCGCGACATCGTCGCGCTTGAAGGCGTGACCAAACGGTTCCCCGGCATCGTTGCCAATGACAGCGTCGACCTGTCGATCCGCCCGGGCGAAGTGCATGTGTTGCTGGGAGAGAACGGCGCTGGAAAATCGACACTGATCGGCATGTTGTCCGGCCTGCAGCAGCCGGACGAAGGACGCATACTGGTCGACGGCAAACCGACGCCGATCACCTCGCCGCGCCATGCGCTGGCACTCGGCATCGGCACCGTATTCCAGCACATGATGCTGGTGCCGACGCTGACGGTGGCGGAAAATCTCCTGCTTGGCGGGCCGTGGTGGCAACGCCCCAGGACCGAGGAACTGGCGGCGCGCGTCGCCGAGATCACCGGCACGCTCGGCATCACCGTCAAGCTTCAAGCCAAGGTATCGGAGTTGTCGCTCGGCGAGCAGCAGCAGGTCGAGATCCTGCGCGCGATGCTGCGCAACAGCCGGCTGCTCATCCTTGACGAGTCCACCTCCATGCTGACGCCGAAAGGTATCGACGAACTGGGCGCGCTGATGCGCCGCCTCGTCGAGCAGGGTCTGGCGATCGTCTTCATCACCCACAAGCTCAAGGAGGCGGCTGCCTTCGGCGACCGAATCTCGGTGCTGAAGCTTGGCCGCAAGGTCGGCGAGATCCCGCCCGAGCGGTTTCGCGCGCTGGGCGAACAGGAGATCGTCTCCGAGATCGTGGGATTGATGTTCGGCAAGCAGAAGGATGATCCGGAAGCCGTCGAGCGTCCGGTCCGCACTGCCCGAGCAGAAGCGGCCCCGCTGCTTCAGGTCGCGGATCTGGCGGTCGCGCCGACGGACAATGCGCCGGGCCTGTCGTCGATCTCCTTCGACATCCGCCCGGGCGAGATCCTGGGCATTGCCGGCATCGACGGCAACGGCCAGAAGCAACTGGCGGAAGCGCTGGCCGGCCAGCGTACAGCTGCCGGCGGCTCGATACGGCTGGACGGCGCCGCCATCGAGACGCTGAGCGTCGGCGAGCGCCGCCGGCGCGGCCTTCGCTACCTGACCGACGACCGGCTGGGCGAGGGCACTGTCGGAACCTTCCCGGTCTCGATCAACTTCTTCCTCAAGCAGGTCGGCGCGGCCCCGTTCTGGCGCAACGGCGTCGAGCAGCGCGCGGAGATCGACAAGCGCGCCGCGCAGCTCGTGCGCGAATACGACGTGCGTACGCCGAGCCTGAAGACGCCCGTCGCGCGGCTGTCCGGCGGCAACATCCAGAAGGTGCTTCTGGCACGGGAACTGGCTGAAGGCGCCAAGGTGGTGATCTTCAACAAGCCGACCTACGGGCTCGATCTCGCCAACACTTTGGCGTCGCGCCAGCGCATTCGCGACACGGCGGCGCGTGGCCTTGCGGTGCTGCTGATCTCCACCGACCTCGAGGAATTGCTTGGTCTGTGCGACCGCATCGCCGTCATCGCCGAGGGAGCTTTGGTCGGCACCGTCGAGAACGTAGACGACGCCCGCACCAAGGTCGGTCGCCTGATGATCGGACTTGCCGCATGAGCATCGACACCGCACCCACGGTCAGTGCTACCGCACTCGATGCCACGAGCGGGGCAACGACGCGTCGCGACATCGCGCATCGGTTGCTGATGACGCTCGGCCCGATCCTCATCGCTCTCGTCATAGCCGGCTGTATCCTGCTTGCGGTCGGCGTCGACCCGCTCGCCTACTACGGCTTCGTGCTGGAGAAAGGACTGTTCTCGCCGCTCGGCATCCAGCAGACGCTGACGCGCATGGCGCCGCTGCTGTTTCTTGCCGCCGGCCTGATCGTGGCCTTTCGCGCCGGCATGTGGAATCTCGGCGGCGACGGCCAGTTCCTGCTCGGCGCGGTGACGGCGGCGGCCAGCGCTCCTATGTTCGTGCAGGTCATGCCAGCCTGGCTGGCGCTGGTCTGCTCGTTCCTCATCGCCATGGTGGTGGCGATGATCTGGTCGCTGGTGCCGGCCCTGCTGCGTGCCTATCAGGGCGTCAACGAGATCATCACCACGCTGATGATGACGTTCCTCGGCACCTCGCTCGCCAATGTGCTGGTCAAGCTGGCGTTTCGCGACCCCAACACGACCGTGCCGCAGACCCGTACGCTGCCGGTGGAAGACCGGTTGCCGCGCCTGTTCGAAACGACCATCACCAGCGGCTTGCTGCTTGGGCTGGCGGCGATCGTCATCGTGCATCTGGTGATGACGCGCACGGCGTTCGGGCTGAAGCTGAGGATCGTCGGCGCCAATCCACGCGCGGCGGTTCACTCGGGACTCGGTGTCCCCGGCCTGACCGTCGCCGTCTTCGCCATTTCGGCCGGGCTGGCCGGGCTTGCCGGCGCCGTCGACATCATCGGCGTCCAGGGCAATGTCCGCGCCGACTGGAATCCCGCCTACGGGCTTGCGGTGATACCCGCCGTGTTTCTCGCCCGCATGAACGGCTTTGCAGCCATCGGCTTCGTGTTCCTGCTTTCGGTGCTTTCGATCGGCGGCGAGAGCGCGGCGCGCCGGCTCGGCGTGCCCAATCATTTCACTCTGGTGCTGGTTTCCATCGTGCTGATCGTGCTCGCGCTCGCCGAATATTTCGATCACCGATACAACCAGTCGCGGAGGGCCTAGGGCATGACCGGGCTGTTCAGCGAAGTCTTTCTCAGCGCGCTCCTGTTCGGCGCCGTCACCGCGGCGATCCCGCTGCTGCTTGCCGGGCTCGGCGAGCAGATCTCCGAGAAGGCGGGCGTGCTCAATATCGGCATCGAAGGCATGATGCTGGCCGGCGCCTATCTCGGCTTTGTCGGCGCTTTCTATTCCGGGTCGCTGTGGCTGGGCTTTCTCACCGGTGCCGCCGGGGGTGCTGCGGTGGCGCTTGTCATGGCGCTGCTTTGCGTGCGCATCGGGCTGAACCAGATCGTCATCGGCATCGCGCTGACCTTGGGGCTCGAGGGCCTGACGGCACTGCTCCACCATTTCCAGTTCTCACGCAGCTACCCGCGCCTGCCCGCGGCGGATGCTACCGTCATCCCGCTGCTTTCGGACATCCCGGTCATCGGGCCTGCATTCTTCAAGCATCATCTGATCGTCTATCTGGCGGTCGCGCTGGTTTTCGGCATGAGCTACCTCTATCGGCGCACGCAACTCGGCCTCAATTTGCAGGCGGCAGGCGACAAGCCGGCCGCGCTCGATGTCGCCGGCATCGATGTCGTGCGGACCCGCACCATCGCCGTGTTGACGACCGGAGCGCTGGCTGGGCTCGGCGGCGCCTATCTCGCCAATGTCGGGGCTGGGCTGTTCATTCCGTTCATCACCAATGGCGCGGGCTTTCTCGGCATCGTGCTGGCCATGCTGGCGCGCGGTCGCCCGATCTGGGTGCTGTTCGGTGCGTTGCTGTTCGGTGTCTGCCTGTCGCTGACGACGGCCATGCAGGTGGCCGGGATCAACATACCGACCGACATCATCCAGATGCTGCCGTTCTTGGCGGTGATGATCATGCTGGTGCTGTTCGGCCGGCGCGCGAGCCTGCCGGCGGCGCTCGGGATTCCATACGAGCGCGGCGCGCGCTGAGGACAATTCATGCGCGGACGGGACCCGCGCCAATAAAGGAGGCAAGAATGTCGGATACCAAGGTCTACCTGCTCGACGGCGGCTCGCTCGTTCTCGACGGCTATCATGTGTTCTGGAATCGCGGCCCTGGCGGCGAAGTGCGCTTCCCGGTCTATTCGATCCTGATCGAACATGCCGAGGGCCGGTTCCTCATCGACACCGGCTACGACTACGATCATGTGATGAAGGTGCTGCCATTCGAAAAGCCGATCCAGGAAAAGCACCAGACCATCCCCGGCGCCCTGGCGCTGCTCGGCCTTGAGCCGAAGGACATCGACGTCGTGGTCAACTCGCATTTCCACTTCGATCATTGCGGCGGCAACAAGTATTTTCCGCATGCCAAGAAGATCTGCCACCGGACCGAGGTGCCGCAGGCGTGCAATCCCCAGCCTTTCGAACATCTCGGCTATTCCGATCTGAGTTTTTCGGCGGAGGCTGCCGAAGCGCGTGGCGCGACCGGGCAATTGCTTGCGGGAACGACACGGGCGAACTCGACCTTTGAAGGCATCGACGGCGACGTCGAGCTTGCCCGGGGCGTCCGGCTGATCTCGACGCCCGGCCATTCGATCGGCCACTACAGCCTGCTGGTGGAGTTCCCCAAGCGCAAGCCGATCATGTTCACGATCGATGCGGCCTATACGCAGAAGAGCCTTGAAACGCTGTGCCAGGCGGCCTTTCACATCGACCCGGTGGCGGGCGTCAATTCGATGCGCAAGGTGAAGAAACTCGCCGAGGATTATGGCGCCGAGCTGATGTACTCGCACGACATGGACAACTTCAAGACCTACAGGACCGGCACGCAATTCTACGGCTGACCCCTGCCAATCCGGAGACCACGACGATGCGTTATCTCGAACATGCCGATCCGGTCATCACCCTGACCGCGGGGCCGGTGAACGCCTATGCCGAAGTGCTGCGCGGCCTCGGGCGCACGGTGCTCTACGACTACGACCCGGCGTTCCAGCTTTTCTACGAAGGTGTGGTCGACAAGGCGCAAAAGGCGATGCGGCTGTCGAACAAGCCGGTCATCCTGCATGGCGAGCCGGTGCTTGGCCTGGAGGCCGCCGCGGCCTCGCTGATCACGCCGGACGATGTCGTGCTCAACCTTGCCTCAGGCGTTTACGGCAAGGGGTTCGGCTATTGGGCGAAGCGTTATTCGCCACATCTGCTCGAGATCGAGGTGCCCTATAACGAGGCGATCGATCCGCAGGAGGTCGAGGCAATGCTGAAGGCGCATCCGGAGATCACCGTCGTTTCCGTCTGCCACCACGACACGCCGTCCGGCACCATCAATCCGATCGACGCCATCGGTGCGCTGGTTTCAGCGCATGGCGGCTATCTCATCGTCGATGCCGTCTCGTCGTTTGGCGGCATGAAGACGCATCCCGAGGATTGCAAGGCCGATATCTATGTCACCGGCCCGAACAAATGCCTGGGCGCGCCTCCCGGCCTCACGATGATGGGTGTCAGCGAGCGGGCCTGGGCCAAGATGAAGGCCAATCCCCTGGCGCCGCGCGCGTCGATGCTGAGCATCGTCGACTGGGAGCATGCGTGGTCGCGGGACAAGCCGTTTCCATTTACGCCGTCGGTCTCGGAGATCAACGGGCTCGATGTCGCGCTCGACCTCTACCTCAATGAGGGACCGGAGGCGGTGTGGGCGCGCCATGCACTCACCGCCAAGGCCATGCGCGCCGGCGTTGCCGCGATGGGCCTGTCGATCTGGGCTGCCAGCGACAGCATCGCGTCGCCGACCACGACCGCTGTCCGCACGCCCGACGGTGTCGACGAGAAGGCGCTTCGCCAGGCCGCGCGCGCCCGTTACGGCGTGGTGTTTTCGTCGGGCCGCGGCGAGACCTTGGGAAAGCTGACGCGCATCGGCCATATGGGACCGGCAGCCCCGC
>NZ_RZOL01000036.1:0-27490 GCF_004022985.1 Mesorhizobium sp. M7A.F.Ca.ET.027.02.1.1
AACCGGTTTTGCACAGTCTTCGGTGTTTCCACCCTGCCCGCCGCTGTCGCCGCGCCGTTCGCGATGCTAGGGCAATTCACCTGGGTGGAGGAATGCGGGATGAGCAAGAAGGCGCGACTGGTCCTGGCGATGGTGGTCATCGAGGCAGGTCTTGCAGGCATCTGGTGGTATCTCGCCCGCTTCGGCATGGCCAATCCCGATCGCGTCACCGCTGACTTCCAGGCAGTCGTCGGCCAGACCATGGGTATGGCGATGGGCGGCTTGCTCGGCATCGGCTTCATCCTGTTCCTCGTCGCCGCCCGCAACGATCGCAACGCGGCGCAGAACAAGACGCGCCCTTAATTCCCGTTTGCGAAATGCCACTCGATCAGCGGCTTCATGTGCGGCGAGAGCCCATCCGGCAGGTCGGCGGCATGGCGGATGATCACCGGTCCCTCGATCTCCGGCTCGGTCTCGGTGGCGACGAAGGCTGAGATGCGCCTGGCGATCTCGTCGGCAGGCGCCGCCGCGTGGTAGCGGCGAAAGATCACCGTGCCGCTGCTGGTCGACATGGCATGGTAGCGCTTGCCGCGTTCCGCACCTGACAGGTCGAGCCCGGTTTCCTCGCGCACCTCACGGATCATGTTGAAATCGACGTCGACCAGCCCATCGCGAAAATCGATCGGCTCGAACGAGCCGGCGGCGAAATAGACGCGGCCGGCGTTGACTGTGTGAGGACCCATGCGGATCGCCACCAGCGCATTGTCGCCGGCCACCAGCATGGCATGGGCATAGGCATGCTCAACGCCCGAATTCTCGCGCCGCTTCCGCCACAGCATGAACGTCGAGTAATTGACCGCATGGCAGCGGCCGATGAGACGGCTGTCGCGGTAGGCAAGTTGCGACAGCAGCACCACCATGCCGTCGAACAGCGCCGGATTGGCCGCGATTTCGTGCTGCCAGTTCTCGGCGATCGCCTCTGCATTGTCCCTTGCGAAAGGGTGCGGACCGGGATCGAGCCGGACGTCGATGTCGTCGACCGGCAGGATGACGTTGCGCGGAAGGTCGAAACTCATGCGTCAGGTCATGTCCAGCGTGATCGCCACTGGGCAATGGTCCGATGCCTTCGGTCGGTCCCAGCCGGCGCGCGGAAACCGCTCGACCTCCTGCCCCGGCGGAAAGATGGTGCGCCAGGGCTGGCCGTTGCGGATGATGTCGGGAACGGCCGTTGCGTTGCTGGCGGCGAGCCCCTTCGACAACAGGATGTAGTCGAGCTGGCACAGATGCCGCTCTTCCGGTCCGCGCGTGTGGTAAAAACTCCAGCGGTTCATCTCCGGCCGCCGCTCGACGACGTTTTCGCAAAAGCCGCCTGCCGTCAGCACGTTGATGCAGGACAGGGCTTCGTCGACCACCTCGAAGCGATAGCCGTCGATCGCATCGCCGGCCACCTTCACGCGCTGGCGATAATCATTCATGTCGCCGCATATCGCCCAGCGTTTGTTGGCGGCATGCTCCCCACCGAAGCGCTCCTCGATGATGCGGCGCACGGCCTGCGCTTCCGCGATGCGCACCGGCATCGTCGCCTCGCGCCCGTCGAGCCCGTTGCGCGGCGAGCCCATCGACTTGAAATGCACGAGATAGAGCGTCAGCGGCACACCGCCCACGGTGACGTCGATCTCCAGGCAGTCGCGCCGGAAAATGCGCTCATTGGCCTGATTGCCCAGTGCCTCGAGTTCCGGCGTGTGCAGCCCGAACTGCTCGTAGGTGACATAGGCATGGCTGGTCATGCGCACGAATTCGATCGGCTGGCCCTGCGCGGTCTCGTTGCGCATCATCACGGCAACGTCGATGCCGCGCGAATCATTGCCCGATGTGGTGTATTTCTGCCGGTAGCCCTGCCCCACCATCTTGAACAGATAGCCGTATTCGAAGGCCTTCAGCGCTTCGATGTTGTCGACCTCCTGCATGCAGATGATGTCGGCCCGGGTGGCAGCGATTGCCAGCGCCGTCAGTTGGCGCGTGTCGTCGGACTGGGCGATGGCGCGGGCCTGCTCCAGGATCCTGTATTCCGCCTCGCTCTGGATATCGAACAGCGCCAGCGTTCGATCCTCGTTGAGCTGGTTGCGATAGCCGGAAAAATCGAACCTGTTCATCAGGTTCTCGACATTGAAGGTGGCAAGGCGCAGCGACATGCCACGACCTTTGCCCGCAAGTGCTTCGGAAAACAAGCGCGCAAAACCACCATCTGAGATCGATTGGTCCTGGGCGCGTTCGCGTCATGGTTGACGGAACCTTTCCGTTCATCCGCCGTTCAGATGCAAACATCCATTGTTGCCCCATTCCTCGGGTGGGCGTGGGGCCTGTAACTCTTGGAGAGTGCAATGAGTTCGCTCTTTTCTTCCACGGTCAAATCGGGGCTGATAGCCCTCGGTATCCTGTCCGGCGTCACGGCACCGTCCGCCGCCGGACCGATCATGCAGCCGGATCTGTCGATACCCACCAGCACGGCGGCGCCGAATGTCACGCCGGTTCGCGACAGTTGGGCCGGCGGCAACAACCGTCAGTTCAACAACGACGATTGGAGATGGCGCCGGTCGGGCAATTGGGACGGCGGCCGTCGACACTGGCACGGCGGCGGCGGTAATTGGAATGGTGGAGACAACTGGCGTTGGCGCCATGGTCGCCATCACTATCGCGGCGGCCGTTATTACGATGATGGCGCGAGTGCCGCGATCCTGGGTCTTGGCCTGGGGCTTGGCCTCGGCAGCATGTACAACAATTACGACTACTATGACCGGCCGGCGCCGCGCCGCTACTACCGCGCGGGACGGCTTTCGAGCGCCCATGTCCAATGGTGCTACAACCGCTACCGGTCGTACCGGGCCTACGACAACACCTTCCAGCCCTACAACGGCCCGCGCCAGCAGTGCTACTCACCCTATTGAGCTGACCTGTAGCTGAGCCGACCGGCAGAATGAAAAAACGGCGCCACTTGGCGCCGTTTTTTGTTCTGGAAGCCGCTGTTTCGAGCGCTTGTGGATTTCGCTCAGTTCTTGGCCTTGTCGACCAGCTTGTTCTTGGAAATCCAGGGCATCATCGCGCGCAGCTTGGCGCCGACTTCCTCGATCTGGTGGCTGTCATTGTTGCGGCGGATGCCCTTGAAGCGGGACATGCCGGCGCGGTATTCCTGCATCCACTCCGAGGTGAATTTTCCCGTCTGGATGTCCTTCAGCACGCGCTTCATCTCGGCCTTGGTCTCGGCGGTGATGATGCGCGGGCCCGAGACATATTCGCCCCATTCGGCGGTGTTCGAGATCGAGTAGTTCATGTTGGCGATGCCGCCTTCATAGATCAGGTCGACGATCAGCTTGACCTCGTGCAGGCACTCGAAATAGGCCATCTCAGGCGCGTAGCCGGCTTCCACCAGCGTCTCGAAACCGGCCCGGATCAGCTCGACCAGACCGCCGCACAGCACGACCTGCTCGCCGAACAGGTCGGTCTCGCATTCCTCGCGGAAATTGGTCTCGATGATGCCCGAACGGCCGCCGCCGACGCCGCAGGCGTAGGACAGGGCCAGGTCGAGCGCATTGCCCGAGGCGTCCTGGTTGACGGCGACCAGGCACGGCACGCCGCCGCCCTTCTGGTATTCGCCGCGCACCGTGTGGCCGGGACCCTTCGGCGCGATCATGACGACGTCGACCGTCGACTTTGGCTCGATCAGGCCGAAATGCACGTTGAGGCCGTGCGCGAAGGCGATAGCGGCACCATCGCGGATATTCGGCGCGATCTCGTTCTTGTAGATGTCGGCCTGCAGCTCGTCGGGCGTTGCCATCATCATCAGGTCGGCCCATTTGGCGGCGTCGGCCACGCTCATCACCTTGAGCCCATCGGCTTCGACCTTCTTGGCGGTCGCCGAACCGGCCTTGAGACCGATGGCGATTTCCTTGGCGCCGGAATCCTTGAGGTTGAGCGCGTGCGCCCTGCCTTGGCTGCCATAGCCAATGATGGCGACCTTCTTGCCCTTGATCAGATTGAGATCGGCATCACGATCGTAATAGACGCGCATTTTGTCTTCCTTCCCGTTTTATGAATCAGAGGCCCTGCGGCCCGGTTTTTGCTCCGAAAAGAGCGAGAAACTGCTGCGTCGCGCGCGCGGCATCGCCGCCGATCGCCGCCTCAGTCAATTCCAGCCGGTCGCCAAGCAGCAGACGGATCTGCACGTCGCGGGCGACCAGCCCGAAAAAGGTGCGGAACGCCGTCTCGGCATCCGCAAAATCCAAAAGCCCGGTCCGTCGGCCGGCCTCAAGCACCGGCTTCAACCGTTTGGCCAATGCGAAGCGGCCGTTCTCAAGCACCACGGCGCCGAGATTGTCCTTACCCGAACCGGCATGGCTGACCGCCACCCGGTTGAGCGCAATCGAGGTGTCACTGGAGATCACCTTAAGCCAGTCCGAGGCAAAGCGTTCGAGGCTTGCGGTCAGCGAGGCAAGATCGAGCCCCTTGCCGTCAACCGGCGCCACCCGCACTTTCGAGGCCTGCCACTGCACCGTCGCCGTCAGCAGCCCGTCACGGTCGCCGAACCATTTGTAGAGCGTTTCCTTGGAGCAGCTGGCGCGGCGCGCCACGGCGGTCATGGTCAGTTGATCGCCCTCTTCGACCAGCAGCCGCAACGCTGCGTCGAGCACGGCCTTCTGTCGCTCTGTCAGCGCTTCGCTGGTGTCGATCTCGGGCACGCTGTGCAACACGCTCTTCTCTCGAAAGGTCGGGCCACCGGTCATTCCGATATGCCGTACCGTACGTTACGGTTCGGCATATTGCGCAATCCGAGGCCGCGCGCAAGAGGGCGGGCGCAAAATATCTGCAAGTGATGCGTTGCCGCGCGACAAGCCTCGCTAATCGGAGGCTGGCGGATGGCGCAATCGTCCAAGCAGTGCGGAGACCCTGGTCAATTCATCCGCCGACAGTTTGGCGCCAACCAGTTCGGTGATCGACCGTCCGTAGACAGCCCACATCTGGCGGCGTGTCTCGCGGCCCTTGGCGGTGATGCGGATGGTCTGGCCACGACCATCATCGGCCACCGTCAGTTTCTCGACGAGCCCATCGGCCTCGAGCCGGGCCAGCAGGCGCGAAATGTTGTATTGCGCGAACAGAGTGCGCTCGATGAGCTGGAACGGCCGCAGCCCGCCCTCGCCCGCCTCAGCGAGCTCATGCAGCACGTCGTACCAGGCAAGCGGCGGCAGGCCGGCGGCCTTCAACGCTTCTTCAGCGCTTTCCATCAGCTGGCGCGAAACGCGCATCAGGCGAGCCCAGGCCTTGATGGCTTCTGGCGAAGGCGTGGCTTTCTCGGTCATGGCCAAGCATAGGCAGTAGATGCATTTGCCTCAAGCTTGACGATCGATGCATGTGCATCTATATAGATGCAAATGCATTAACCTTGGAAACCTCATGGCACACAAGCTCATCCTCGTCAGCCATCACCTCTGCCCCTATGTGCAGCGCGCCGCGATTTCGCTGGCCGAAAAGGGCGTGCCGTTCGAGCGCATCGATATCGACCTGGCCAACAAACCGGATTGGTTCAAAGCGATCTCGCCGCTCGGCAAGGTGCCGCTGCTGCGCGTACAGCGAAATGGCGAGGAAACGGTCATCTTCGAATCGGCCGTCATCCTCGAATTCCTTGAAGAGACGCAAGCCAATCCCCTCCACCCTGCCGACCCCTATGCCCGCGCCCGTCATCGCGCCTGGATCGAGTTCGGTTCGGCAACCCTCAACGCCATCCGCCGGTTCTATTCAGCCTCGACCGAAGCTGGCTTCCTGGCCGAATCCAGCGCGCTGTCCGCCATGTTCGATCGCCTCGAAGCCGAGCTGGCGGACGAGCCCGGCGGACCCTGGTTCGCCAGCAAGCACTTTTCGCTGGTCGACGCCGTTTACGGTCCGGTCTTCCGCTACCTCGATGTCTTCGACCGCATCGGTGATTTCGGCATTCTGGACGGCAAACCGCTCGTCCGAGCCTGGCGCAAAACGTTGAGTGAGCGCCCGTCGATCAGGCAAGCCGTGGCGCCGGACTATCCGCAGCGCCTGCATGCTTTCCTGCAAGCGAAGGGATCGCACCTTTCAGGCCTCATTGGCCAAAACGATCCAGCCACTTCGCCTCCGTCAGCCCAATTCGCTTGAACGGGTCGATCACTGTTCCCGCCACCATTGAGGCGAGAAACTGCGGCGCCGGCGGGATTTTTGCCACCGTCGCCACCAGCCTGTCGCGGATGAAGGGCAGCGCCACCGAATCCGACTGGTAGAACGGCGTGAATGCCAGCGACAGCGCCTGGAAGATGCGGACATGCCAGCGCCGCGCCTTCGCATAGGCCTCCAGTGCTGCCTCGACGTTTGACGCCCGCACCAGCGCATGGCTGAGCGCCGCCGCGTCGAGCAGCGCCATGTTGCCCCCTTGCCCGAGTTGCGGACTGGTGGAATGCGCCGCGTCGCCGATGACGGCCACTCGCCTACCGGCCGGAAGCTTCATCGTGTGGTGGCCGTAGCGGGCCAGCGAGAGCTGGTCGAAACTGTCGATCTGGCTGGTGTATGCCTCGCTCTGCGGCCACAGCCCGACCACCCTCTCCTTCCAGGCGTTCAGGCCGCGAACGCGCACCTCATCGGCATCCGACGGCTTCAGGCTCCAGAAGAAGGCCGCCATCTTTTCAGCGCCCGGCTGCGGCCGGCCGATCGGCAGCACGCCGATCATCACGCTCGCTTTGTCGTAGCGTTGCAGCAGCGCGTGCACGTCAAAACCATCGCCGCGCCAGCCGAGCGAGGCCCAGAACGCGCCATAGGTGAGTGGCCGCGGCTCGCCTGGAGCGCTTTCGCGGCGCAGTTTCGAGCGCGAACCGCTGGCGTCGACGACCAGATCGAATGGCCCTGCCCTTCGCCCGTTGCCACAGATCAGCGTCGCCCGTTCGCCGGTCTCCAGAGCCTCGATCTCGACGCCGGTCTCGATGGCGATCGCCTCGCTCTGCGCGGCGCGGAAAAGCACACCGAACAAAGCCGCCCGGTGCACCGCCAGCCCGAAGCGGCCACCGCGTTGCGCATCGTAGCGGACATCGAGCACCGTACGGCCCGTGGAAGCATCGGCGCCATGCAGGCGGTCGATGCGGCTGCCCAGCGCCAGTATGTCGTCGAGCAGGCCAAGATCGGCCAGCACCGTCAGCCCTGTCGGCTGCAGGATCAGCCCGGAGCCGACCGGCTTCGGTTCATCGAAGCGCTCGAAGACCGTGACCCGATGCCCGGCACGCTTGAAATAGAGCGCCACGGCCAGTCCCGCCGGCCCGGCGCCTGCAATTGCGATATCATAGGAAATGCCAGTGCCCCCAAAGCCGGATTGGCCGGGACAATCCTTCAGCGGCGGGACGAAATCAAGCCGTCACCAACGGCTTTGCGCCGCTGGTCAGCCCTGGGCGGCGTCAAAATCGGCGCGTGCGCCGCGCACCGCATCATGATTGAGCTCGGCCCACAGGATCAGCTGATGCAAGGCGCCGAACATCGATTGTCCGAGATCGGTCAGGCTGTATTCGACGCTCGGCGGCTTGGTCGGGAACACCTCGCGATGCACATAGCCGTCGCGCTGCAAATCGTAGAGCGTCTGCGTCAGCATGCGCTGTGAAATGTCCGGCACCAGCCGCCGCAACTCGCCGAAGCGATAGGGCTGCTCGGCCAAAGCCATCATCAGCAGCGAGCTCCATTTGCCGCTCACGCCCTGTATGACCCCGCGGACCGGACAATTGGAGAAGTTGCCGCCGCCGGAGACCGCCTTGTAGACCGCCAACTTCGATCTCAGATTGACGATCTTGCTGTCCACCGCTGGTTCCCTGCGCGTGCCTACCTCCCGAAAAACTGCCTTCTTTACGGCTCTGGGTCAATTCCTATTTTAGTGCTGGTCTCTTTTTGAGACCGCCACTCGAACCGCCTTAGCGGCGCAACGTCAGGATCTTCCATGACCCAAACCCTTCTCGTCACCGGCGCTTCCGGCCAGCTCGGCCGCGGCGTCATCAACCACCTGCTGGATATGTTCAAGGTCCCCGCGGGCCGGATCATCGCCGCCACCCGCAATCCGGAAAACCTCGCCGAGTTGGCGGCGCGAGGCGTGATCACAAGGGCGGCTGACTTCGACGACACACTATCGTTGGAGGCTGCTTTCAAGGGCGCCGACAGGGTGCTGATCATCTCGACCGGCGAGATCGACCTGCTGCACGGCAAGCGCCTGAGGCAGCACCAGAACGCGGTTGCCGCCGCGAAGAAGGCCGGTGTTTCCCACCTTCTCTACACCTCGATGCCCAACCCGGAACCGGTTTCGCCGGTGCTGTTTGCCAATGATCACTACGGCACCGAGCAGGCGATCAAAGCGAGCGGCATCCCCTACACGATCTTCCGCAACGGCTGGTACCAGGAGAACCTGTTCTTGTCCCTGCCGCACGCGATCGCTTCGGGAAAATGGTACACGTCCGCCGGCGACGGCCGCATGGCGCACGGTGCGCGCGACGACATGGCGGCAGCGATCGCCGCCGGCCTCGTTGCCGCATCAAGCGAAAGCGAAACCTACACCTTGACCGGCCCGCAGGCCTACACGACGGCCGAGATCGCCGCCCTGGTAAGCGAGGTCACCGGCAAGCCGCTCGATGTCGTGCAGGTTCCGGATGAAGCTTTGACCGAAGGTGTGAAGGCCGCTGGCGTTCCGGAGGACTTTGCCCGCATCATTGTGTCGTTCGACGCCAACACGCGTTCCGGCCGCATCGCCATGGTGACGGACGCGGTCGAGACGCTTTCCGGCCGCAAGTCGAAGACGCTGAAGCAGTTCCTCGAGGCAAACAAGGCCGCGCTGGCCGGCTGAAGCGGAGTGACATGGACTGTGCCGGACGGCACAGTCCATTCGCCGATCCGGCAGGTGCCTAGATCGCCACCTGCGTGCCGATCTCGACCACGCGCCCGGTCGGGATCTGAAAGTATTCTGTCGCGTCGGCCGCCGTACGGGCCAGGCCGATGAACAGCCGGTCCTGCCACACCGGCATGCCGGAATTGGGCGAGGCCTTGAGCGAACGCCGCGAGAGGAAGAACGAGGTCGTCATGATGTCGAACTTCCAGCCCTGCTTGCGGCAGATCGCCAGCGCGCGCGGGATGTTGGGCTGCTCCATGTAGCCGAAGGTCAGCGTCACGCGCATGAACAGCTCGTTGACGGTCTCCATCTTGACCCGGTCGCTGTCGGGCACCACCGGCTGCGGCGCGGTCACCACCGAAAGGATGACGTTCTGCTCATGCAGCACCTTGTAGTGCTTCAGGCTGTGCATCAGTGCGGTTGGCGCACTGAGCGGATCGCTGGTCAGGAACACGGCGGTGCCTGACACCAGCTGAGGCTTCTTCTTCAACAGATTGCCGGCGAGGAAATCCAGCGGGATCTCGTTGCGTCGGGTCTTGTCGAACAGATAGCGGCTGCCGCGCACCCAGGTCCACATGGCCAGCACGACGGTGAAGGCCACGGCCAGCGAGGCCCAGCCGCCCTCGAACACCTTGACGATGTTGGAAGCAAAGAAGCCGACATCGATGAAGCCGAACAGCGCCGTAAGCGAGATTGCCACCCACAGCCGCCATTTCCAGATGCGCGTCATGACGACATAGAGCAGCACCGTCGTCACCAGCATGTTGCCGGTCACCGAAATACCGTAGGCCGACGCCAGCCTGCTGGACTCGCCGAAGCCGACCACCAGCATCATCACCACCAGCGCCAGCAGAAGATTGACGCGCGGCATGTAGATCTGGCCGGACTGTTTCTCCGACGTGTGCAGGATTTCGAGCCGCGGCAGCATGTTGAGCTGCACCGCCTGCCTGGTCAGCGAGAACGCGCCTGATATCACCGCCTGGCTGGCGATGACGGTGGCGGCGGTCGCCAGCACGACCATCGGGATCAGCGTCCAGCCTTCGTTCATCTCGAAGAACGGATGGCCGACGACGCCATTCTTGGCCAGCACGAAGGCACCCTGCCCGGCATAATTGAGCAGCAGGCAGGGAAACACGATCGCCAGCCAGGCCAGCACGATCGGCTTGCGGCCGAAATGGCCGAGATCGGCATAGAGCGCTTCGGCGCCGGTCACGGCGAGAAAGATGGCGCCGATGGTCACGAAGGCGACATCGGGCGAATTGATCAGGAAGGCGACGATATAGTGCGGACTCACCGCCCACAGGATTTCCGGGTCGGCGATGATGTGGTTGAGGCCGGAAAGGCCGATGGCCAGGAACCATACCGCGGTCACCGGACCGAACACCAATCCCACCCCGCCCGTGCCAAAGCGCTGCACCGCGAACACCATGGCAAGGATGACCAATGTCAGCGGCACGACGTAGGGCTGGAAGGTCGGCGTGACGACATTCATGCCCTCGACCGCCGACAGCACCGAAATCGCCGGCGTGATGACGGCGTCGCCGAAGAAAAGCGATGCCCCGACGATGCCGATAGCGAGCATCAATGCTGAACGCTTGGGGAAACTGCCGCGCGCCAGCGCCATCAGCGACAGCACGCCGCCCTCGCCGCGGTTGTCGGCGCGCAGCACGAACATGATGTATTTGATGGTGACGATGATCGTCAGCGACCAGATGATCAGCGACAACACGCCGAGAATATCGCCGCGCTGGGCGACATTGCCGCCCGAGGACGCCACCAGCGCCTCGCGAAAGGCGTAGATCGGGCTGGTGCCGATATCCCCATAGACGACACCGAGCGCGCCCAGCATCAGAACCTTGGTGCTGTGCTGTTCGACTTCCGAATGGCTCGATTGTTCGACGGGTTCTGCCTCACTACCAGTGTTGGTAAGGGCCATGGACGACACTCCGATAAGCGCGCGGTGCTCTACGCTTGCTGCGATGCAATATCAAGTGCCGTCGCGTAATGGCTGCCATGCCTGCCGCGCCAGGCTGCCCATCGCTACCATCCGCAGGCCTTGAGGAACCGACCCACCGTGCCGGCCATGCCATACTCCAACGCGTCGGCTGTCAACCCATGTCCGATCGACACTTCGGCCAATGCCGGAATGCGCTTGACCAGCGCCGGCAGATTGCCGACCACGAGATCGTGCCCGGCATTGACCTGCAGCCCGGCGGCAAGCGCCGCGTCAGCGGTTTTTCCCAATCTTTCCAGCTCTTTGGCCGCTTTGGCGGAATCTGTGTGATAGCTGCCATATGGACCAGTATAGAGCTCGATGCGATCGGCACCGGTGTCGCGTGCGGCCGCCACCCAATCGGGATCCGGATCGGAAAACAGCGACACGCGAAAGCCCCCTTTTTTCAAGCGTTTGACGATCGGTGTAAGGAACGCGGCCTGGGTGGCGAAGTTCCAGCCATGGTCCGATGTCGCCTGGGCCGGATCGTCCGGCACCAAAGTCACCTGCTCAGGCTGATGCTTTTCCACAAGCAACAGGAAATCCTCGGTCGGATAGCCTTCGATGTTGAATTCCGCGCGCGGAAACTCGTCGTCGATCAGCAACCGAATCTCAGGCAGATCGGAGTGTCTTGTGTGCCGCTCGTCGGGACGCGGATGCACCGTCAGCCCATGCGCCCCGGCCGCCAGCGCAATGCGGCCGAGGCCGGTCACGCTTGGCCACGGCAGGTCGCGGCGGTTGCGCAGCATGGCGATGGCATTGAGGTTGACGGAGAGCTTTGCAGGCATGCGGGCGGCCTCGGAAATCATTCAACGCGCCCACCTATAATGCCTTTGACGGGAACAGTAATGCCTTTGGTGGGAACAGACTGGGGGTTTCGGGTGTTCCAAGCCTGATGAATGAGCCGGGAAAGGAAAGCGCCGATGAATTTTCTCGATGAGGTTCCGGCAATTCGCCGTATCGAGACCAGCCGCGACGACCTTTTCGCCATCGATGTCGTCGGGCACGTTTCCGCGGCCGACGGTGAAAATCTTTTCGGGCTGCTGGAGGCAGCCTATGCCCTGCATCCGCGCATCGATGTGCTGGTGCGCCTCGTCGACCACGATGGCGTCGACTGGGCCGACATCGCGGACGAGACCCTGAAGCAGGGCGCGATCCATGCATTGAAACATGTCGGCCGTTGCGCAACCATCGGCGAACCGGACTGGATAGCGGACGCACAACGCTTTCTGCCGTCCTCCCCGCCCGTTGAAATCAGGCACTTCAAGGCGGAGGACGAGGCCGCCGCCTGGCAATGGCTTGCCGCGCAGCCTATCGGAGCAACAGCATCCGGCGCCCCTACCTGACGATCGTCAGCCGCTCGGCCGCCCGCGTGATGGCGGTGTAGAGCCATCGCTGGCGGGTTTCCTTGAAGGCCCAGCTTTCATCGAACAGCACGATCTCGTTCCACTGCGAGCCCTGCGCCTTGTGCACGGTCAGCGCGTAGCCATAGTCGAAATCGTCGAAGCGCTTCTTCTGCTGCCACGGGATGTCGGCATCGGGATCCTCGAACGCCGCCTTGAGCAGCTTGATCTTGGCGACGCCGCGATCCGGATCGTCCTCTTCCGGCGACACCAGAAGGTTGATGCCGGGCTTCACCGTCTCGCGCGACGAGGTCATCACCTTCCACAGCGAGCCGTTGAGCAGGCCCTTGGCCGGATCGTTGCGCAGGCAGACGAGCTTGTCGCCGGCCTGCGGATAATCGGCGTTGAAGCCCTTGAGCTCGCGCAGCCGCTGATTGTAGCGGCGACGCGTGCGGTTGGTGCCGACCAGCACCTGGTCCGCCTTCAGCACCAGCTCCTGGGTAACGTCTTCCTTGCCGATCACCTGCGCCGTGCCATAGTCGCCACGCATGAATTCACGGCCCTCGCGCACATCGAGCGCCAGCCGCAGGATCGGGTTGTCGCGCGCCTGCCGGTGGATTTCGGTCAGCAAAAAATCCGGCTCGTGGTCGGTGAAGAAGCCGCCATCCGAGATCGGCGGCAGCTGGCCGGGGTCGCCCAGCACCAGGATCGGCGTGCCGAAACTCATCAGGTCGCGGCCGAGCTGCTCGTCGACCATCGAGCATTCGTCGATGACGACCAGTTTCGCCCGCGTAATCGGGCTCTGGCGGTTAAGCGAGAAGGTCGGCGACATCGAGGTCTTGCCGGTGACCTCGTCCGATACCGATTCCTCGCCCTTCGGCCGATAGATCAGCGAATGGATGGTACGCGCATTGACCGCGCCCTTGGAGCGCAGCACCTGCGCCGCCTTGCCGGTGAAGGCGGCGAACTGCACCTGGCCGTCGACATGTTCGGCGAAATAGCGCGCCAGCGTCGTCTTGCCGGTGCCGGCATAGCCGAACAGCCGGAACAGCTGCGGCTGGCCGGTCTTCAGCCATTGGGCGACCGCCTTCAGCGCGTCGTCCTGTTGGGGAGAGAATTCCATCAGCGCGAGAGACCGGATTCGCAAGGGAAAGACAAGACAGCCGCCACCATCATCGATGCGCCGGGACGCTTCAATGCCGCCGACGGGTCAGGCTATCAGGCGCAGACAAGAACGTAAAGAGAACATACAAGCTCACCCCACACCTTATCGAATCGGCTGGGGATCGTTTTCCAGCAGGATCGGCTTGCCGTGCGGCGTGGCATGCGCGGCGCGCTCCCAGGCTTCAGCCATGGCGTCGACATCCGACTTCGCGGCCAGCCCTTTGGTGGCAAGCAGGCTTTCCAGCGCCGCCAGCCAATGTTCGTAATAGTCATGGCCGTCAGCCGCGGCGCCTGGCTTCTTCACTTCGATCGACAGCGCCTGCGCCCACTCGCTCCACGAAAACAGGCCCTTGTCGTGCAACGCCACCGTCATGGCGAACGCTTCGGCTTGCCACGGCTCGGCAAACACCGGCGCATCGACGCCCGGCGGCAGCTCGGGCAGATCCGTATCACGCCGGTTCAAGATAGCTCTCCCAGGCGTCTATCGAGACGCTCAGCGTCGGGTCGGCGCCCTCGCCCCAGATTTCCGGCCCTTCGAAAACCACGGTGTAGACCCATTGCGGATTTTCGCCGTGTCCATGCGCGTTGCTGTCAGGGAACACGAAACCGTCGTGCACCGTCTCAATCACCCCCTGCTTGGCGCGCGCATAGCGCGGCAGCCGCGTGTGGCCGGTCGGGTTGAAGTTCTTGGTCCGCACGGGATCGCCGGCCTTGAACCGCGCCGGCTGCGCCACCGGCCGGTCGCAAGGACCACCCTTGGCCAGCACTGCGGGCACGTTTTCCGCCTTCAGCACCCTCTTGGGCGTCGCTGCCGGATCGACTGCCTTGCCCGCTTCGAGATCGCGCTCGCTGACGAAGCCATGGCGGTTCAACAGCACCTCCAGCGCCTTGATCCATATCTGGTAGTAGCTCGATGAATAGTAGACAGCCGGATGCAGCGATTCCCGTGCGTGCCGGCTCTCGTCGATGTTCCACGCGCCCATGGCGCCGGCAGTCAGCGTCACGCCGAGCGCCCGCCTTTCCCATGCGGCATGGAAATACGGCTCGTCCTTTTCGGGCGCGACGGGGCCGAACCCCATCTGCCCGCCGAGATCGTGCGGCCCGTTCATGCCGGCTGCCCCTCTATTTCAGGTCTTTGGGCCAGGCCGGTCCCGATCATCGCGTCACGGCTGACCAGCTCCGCCAGCCGCTCCTCGCTCCAGCCCTCGGTGCCCTCAGGCCGCATCGGCACGACGAGATAGCGCAGCTCCGCGGTCGAATCCCAGACGCGTATTTTTGTCCCGGCCGGCAGCGTCAGTCCAAATTCTTCCAGCACGCCGCGCGGATCGATCACCGCGCGCGAACGATAGGGCGGCGCCTTGTACCAGACCGGCGGCAGGCCGAGCACCGACCACGGATAGCAGGAGCACAGCGTGCAGACGACGAGATTGTGCGTCTCCTCGGTGTTGAACACCGCCTGCATGTGCTCGCCTTGGCGGCCGGTATAGCCCAGCGATTCGATCGCCGCCGTCGCGTCGAGCTTCAGCCAGTCGGCAAAGCCAGGATCGCTCCAGGCTTTCGCCACCACCCTGGCGCCATTGCGCGGGCCGATCTTCGTCTCGTAGGTGTCGACGATGACGTCGATCGCGGCCGGATCGATCAGCCCCTTCTGAGTGAGGATGGTTTCCAGCGCGCGCACGCGGGCGGCAAACGGATCGAGTTCGTTGTCGTGGTCATGATCGTGTGACATGGCCGCAAACTACGTTTCCAGTGATGCCGCCGCAAGCGCAGCGGCTTGGGCCAACGGCACATGGCGCTGGCCCTGTCACATCATTCGGCCGCCGCCTGCTGCGGTTCTGGCAGCATGTCTTCCCTAGGCTTGAACAGCGAGGGCTGATCCCCCGCTTCGACCGGGCCCGTCTCGCCCTTGCGCTTCGACCAGAGCCCGACCAGCCAGCCCGAGAAATTCTCCATGTAGACATAGATCACCGGCGTCACGAACAGGGTCAGAGCCTGCGAGGCAAGCAGGCCGCCGACAACGGCAACGCCCAGCGGCTGGCGCAGTTCGGCGCTGGCCCCGGTGCCGAGCGCAATCGGGAACGTGCCCATCAGTGCCGCCAGCGTCGTCATCATGATCGGCCTGAACCGCATCAGGCAGGCCTTGTGGATCGACTCGGTCGCGGACATGCCTTCTCGTCGCAGTTCAAGCGCGACGTCGACCATCATGATGCCGTTCTTCTTGACGATGCCGATCAGCATCAGGATGCCGATCACCGCGATAACAGACAGATCCATGCCGGCGAAGCGCAGCGCAACGACCGCTCCCAGCACGGCCGATGGCAGGCCGGTAAGGATGGTCAGCGGGTGGATGAAGCTCTCGTAGAGGATGCCGAGCACGATATAGATGGTCAGGATTGCGCCGCCGACCAGAAAACCCTGGTTGGCAAGAGAATCCTGGAAGGTCTTGGCCGTGCCGGCGAAGGTCGTCGAGATCACCGTCGGCATGCCGATCTGCTCCTTGAGCGCATTGATGCGCGTCACGCTGTCGCCCAGCGCCACGCCCTGCGGCAGATTGTAGGAGATGGTCACGGCTGGAAGCTGGCCGAGTTGGTTGACCGTCAGGGCGCCGGCAGTGCGATCGACCCGGGCGAAGGCGCCGAGCGGAACAAGACTGCCGCTCGCCGTCCTCATCTGGATGGCCAGCATCCGCTCGGGCGACCACTCGATTTTGGGGTCGAGCTCGGTGATGACTTCGTAGCTGTCGGCCGAACCGAAGATTGTCGAAACCTGGTCGGTGCCGAACCCGCCATAGAGGGCGGAGCGCAACGTGTCGGTGTCGATACCGAGCTGGGCGGCCTTGTCGCGATCCACCACCAGCGTAGCCTGCAGCGCATTGTTCTGCAGGTCGCTGGTGACGTCGGTGAAGTTCGCATGATCTGCGGCCATCGCGTCGTTCAGTTTCTGCGCCCAGATATCGGTCAGGCCGGTATCAAGGCCCTGAACCACGAGCTGGTAGGCGCTGGCCGACGACCGCGAGCCCAGCCTCAAATTCTGCACCGGCTGCATATAGGTCTCGATGCCCGCCACGCCGGCCAGTTGCTTGCGCAGATCCGAAAGCACCTTCTCGATATCGGGGCGCTGGTCCTTGCCCTTGAGCTGGACGAAAAGCTGCCCCTGGTTGAGCGCATTGTTGCCGCTGCCCGCCGACCACGCCACATGGTCGACATAGGGCGAATGCGAGAAGACACTGGCGACCTGTCCTTGCAGCCTGGACATGGCGTCGAAAGAGATGTCCTGACGTGCGATGGTGGTCACCGATATCTGGCCGATGTCCTCCTGCGGGAAGAAACCCTTCGGCGAAGTCTGGATCAGCCACACCGACGCTGCCGCGGTGCCGACGAAGACGAGGAACACCAGGAAGGTGTGCCGCAGGCAGAAGCTCAAGACCCTGTCGTAGCCGCGGGTGACGAGGTCCGGCTTGTGGCCGGGGCCATGCTTGTCGCGGTCGGCTTTGGTCACCGACAGCAGCCGCGAGCACAGCATCGGCGTCAGCGTCAGCGACACGAACATCGACGCCAGGATGGCGACCGTCACCACGACGGCGAACTCGTTGAAGATGCGCCCGATGACGCCACCCATCAGCAGCACGGGGATGAACACCGCCACCAGAGAGATCGAGATCGAAATGATGGTGAAGCCGATTTCGCGCGCGCCCTTCAGCGATGCGTCGAAGGCCGACAGCCCGTCCTCCTCCATATGGCGGAAGATGTTTTCGAGCATCACGATGGCATCGTCGACGACGAGGCCGACCGCCAGCGTCAGGCCCATCAGCGATATGTTGTCGATGGAAAAGCCGAACAGGAACATCGCGCCGAGCGTGGCGATCAGCGAGATCGGCACCGCCACGGCCGGGATGATGGTCGCCGTCACCCGGCGCAGGAACACGAAGATCACCATGACCACCAGCGCGATGGTCAACAGCAGCGTGAACTGGACGTCATCGACGGCCTGACGGATCGAACTGGAGCGGTCGTTAAGCAGCTTGATGTCGGCGGCGGCCGGCATCTGGTCCTTGAAGGACGGCAGCATGGCCTTGACCTTGTCGACGACGTCGACGGTGTTGGCGTCGGGCTGGCGCTGCACCGCCATGATGATCGCGCGCGTACCGTCATACCAGCTCGCCGTGGTCGTCGTCTGCACCGAATCGACCACACGGGTCACCTCGCCCAACCGCACGGGGTGACCGTTTTTGGTGGCGATGATGATGTTGGAGAAGCCGGCGGCGTCGGTCAGCTGCGTGTTGGCGGTGATGGTAAGCTGCTGCTTGTCGTTCTGCAGCACGCCGAGCGGCGTGTTGCTGTTGGCCGAGGCGACCGCCGCCTGCAGCTGATCGATCGAGATGCCGCGCGCGGCAAGCGCGGTCGGGTCGATCTGGATGCGCACCGCGTATTTCTGTTGGCCGAAGATCGAGACCTGCGCCACGCCGTCTATGGTCGACAGCGACGGCGAGATGACATTTTCCGCGAAAGCATCGAGATCGGTCAGCGGAACCGTGTCGCTGACCAGCGACATCAAAAGGATCGGCGCGTCGGCCGGATTGACCTTGCGATAGCTCGGCGGCGCCGTCATCTGCGGCGGCAATGATTTCTGCGTGCGCGCGATCGCCGCCTGTACGTCGGCTGCTGCCGCGTCGATGTCGCGGTTGAGCACGAACTGGATGGCGATCGAGGTCTGGCCAAGCGAGTTCGTCGTCGAAATGGAATCGATGCCGGCGATGGTGGCGAACTGCTTGATCAGCGGCGTCGCCACCGATGTCGCCATGGTTTCCGGCGAGGCGCCGGGCAGCGAAGCCGAGACGTTGACCACCGGGAATTCGGCGCTGGGCAGTGCCGCCACCGGCAGGAACTTGTAGGCGAACAGTCCGCCCAGCACGAGGGCGAACGACATCAGAAGGGTGGCGACAGGCCTGCGTATGCAGAATTCGGAGATCATTGGGCTGCCTCGCCGGCGTTGCTCGACTCGGCCACCTTGGGAGCAGCATTCGCCGTGGCCTTGCCCTCATGCACCGCGGCGCCGTCCTTCAGCCTCGTCTGGCCCTCAGTGACAACTTTCTCGCCGCTTTTCAGCCCCTGGCTGATGGCGCTGTTGTCGCCTTCGGTCAGCGCCACCTGCACCGGCCGCATCTCGACCGTGTTGTCCGGTTTGACGACATAGACGAACGGCCCCTTCTGGCTTGGCTGCACCGCGACCGTGGGAACCGATGTCATCTGCGGCAGGATGCCGGCGTCGAGCACGACATTCACATACTGGCCGGGCCATAGCGAAAGATCGGCATTGGGAATGCTTGCCCGCGTGGCAATCGTGCCCGACGCGGTGTCGACGCTGGAGTCGACGAAATCGAGCGTACCCTTGCCGATCGGCGTCGGGTCACCATCCTTGGTCAGTGTCACCGCGCCCTGCTGCGGGTTGGCGAGCGCCTTGTGCAGCAGGGCCAGGTTACTCTCGGGAAGATTGAAGTTGACCTGCAGGGGGTCCATCTGGGTGATGGTCACCAGCGGGGTCGCCGTGCTGCTGTTGCCATTGCTGACGGTGACGAGATCGCCGACGGCGACGCTGACAGCACCCAGCCTGCCGGAAATCGGCGCCGTGATCGTGGCGAAGCCAAGCTGGACATTGTCGGCATCGATTGTCGCCTTGTCGGCATCGACAGTCGCTGCGGCAGCCTTCTGCCCGGCGACGGCCTGGTCGTAGGTCTGCTGCGTGCCGGCCTGCTTGGCGACCAGATCCTTGGCGCGCTGGAGATCGGACTGCGAGCTGGCGAGCATCGCCTGATCCTTGGCCAGCGCCGCTTGATCCTTGGCCAGCTGCGCCTTCAGTGCCCGATCATCGAGCGAAAACAGCAGATCGCCGGTCTTGACCATCTGCCCGTCCTTGACGTCGATGGACACGATCTGGCTGGACACCCGCGCGTTGATGTTGACGACGGCGGGAGAGGAGACGAAGCCGATCGCATAACGCCGGATCGGGAAATCGGCTGTCGAGGCGACGGCCGAGAGGATGGAGGCCGAGCGCCCGGCATTGTCGGCCTTCTTGTCCGAAGCCGCAGCCTGTTTGTCCGGCGCGGCAACCTGCTTTGCGCCGATGACCTGCTGGACCCTGCCAAGCGCGTCAGGCGAAAGATAGAGCCACCCGGCCGCACCCAGGCAGGCGACGGCCAGCAACGAAAGAACGACTTTTCCACGCATGGTCACAGGCCCTCTCCACCCGACACGTCGTGGTCTGATGGTTCTATTCCAACGCGGCCCGTTGCCGCGATTTCGCCGAATAGATAGGACACGCCTTTGTCGGAAAAGGGCCAAAAGGCGGCATTACGAAGATTTAATGTGCACTGCACAATGGATGTGCAACACGGGGAGGCTCCCGATCCGGACGCTCCGCCGAGGGTGCGAATCCCGTCCCCCTACGATCGGATGGTGCGCCCCACGGCCTATTTAAGCATCGGCCAAAGCGTCGCCGCCAGCAGTACGCCCATGGCGATGTTGAACCATTTCAGCCGCACCGGATCCGACAGGAAACCGCGCAACGCGGTGCCGAACCCAGCCCACACCGAGACGCTCGGCAAATTGACGATGGTGAAAGCCACGGCGATCAACACCACCGACAGGAACGGGTGCTCGGCATTGGCATAGACGGCCATGGCGGTGATCGCCATCACCCACGCCTTGGGATTGACCCACTGGAATGCGGCCGCCTCGATGAAGCGCATGGGCCGCGCATTCGTCTCGCCCTTGCCGGTCAGCGTGCGCGACATGGCGATCTTCCACGAAAGATAGAGCAGGTAGGCACCGCCTGCGATCTTCAATCCGGTGTGCAGCGCCGGAAACGCCGTCAACACAGCGCCGAGGCCAAGACCGACGGCAAGCAGCAGCACGAGGAAACCCATGCTGATGCCCAGCATGTGCGGAACGGTTCTGACGAGGCCGAAATTCACGCCCGATGCCAGAAGCATGAGATTGTTCGGCCCCGGCGTGATCGAGGTCACGAAGGCGTAGACAAGCAGAGCAAGGAATGCGTCGAGCGACATGGATATCCTCCCTGACAAGTCAGCATCTTGTCTCTTCCCGGCGACCCCGCAAAGGCCACGGATGGCCTCACAATGGAAGCTGGCTGGCGCGTTCGGCGCCAGCCCCGCCGAAGTCCTACATCGCCTGCGGGCCGCGGTTCAACGCCGCCACGCCGGTGCGGCAGATTTCAACCAGGCCGAGCGGTTTCATGATGGCGATGAACTGGTCGATCTTGGAGCCCTTGCCGGTGATCTCGAAGATGAAATGCTCGGTGTTGGCGTCGATGACGCTGGCGCGGAACGCATCGGCCAGCCGCAACGCCTCGACCCGGGCCTCGCCGGTGCCGGCGACTTTGACCAGCGCCAGTTCGCGCTCCAGCGGCCGCTCCTGGCCGGATTCATGCGAACGCACGGTCAGGTCGACGACGCGGTGAACCGGCACGATGCGCTCGAGCTGGTGCTTGATCTGCTCCAGCACATGCGGCGTGCCGCGCGTCACGATGGTGATGCGCGACAAATGCTTCTCATGCTCGGTCTCGGAGACGGTCAGGCTCTCGATGTTGTAGCCACGCCCGGAAAACAGGCCGATGACCCTGGCAAGCACGCCCGGCTCATTGTCGACCAGCACGGAAAGCGTGTGGTTTTCCGGCTTCTCCGTCTCCTTGGCGATGAAATAGGCGGAGCCGGTCGGTTGTAGCTGTGCGTTCATGACATGAATCTCGATTTCAAGCTCTTGAGCTAATTCTCTGTTTGCGCAGGGCTTTCTCGCGACAGCCCTGCCTTGGTTCTGCCGGCTACACCAGTTCCCTGCCCTTGGCGTCGATGGCGTTGGCCACCGCCTCGTCGGTCGCCTCGTCGGGCAAGAGCATCTCATTGTGCGCCTTGCCCGATGGGATCATCGGGAAGCAGTTGGCGAGCGTCGCCACGCGGCAGTCGAACAGCACCGGCTTCCTGACCGAGATCATCTCCTTGATCGCGTCGTCCAGTTCGTCCGGCTTCTCGCAGCGAATGCCGTGTCCGCCATAGGCCTCGGCCAGCTTGACGAAGTCGGGCATCGCCTCGGTGTAGGAATGCGACAGCCGGTTGCCGTGCAGCAACTGCTGCCACTGCCGCACCATGCCCATATACTGGTTGTTCAGGATGAAGATCTTGATCGGCGCGTCGTGCTGCACGGCAGCGCTCATCTCCTGCATCGTCATCTGCACGGAGGCGTCGCCGGCAATGTCGATGACCAGCGCGTCGGGATGCGCGATCTGCACGCCGAGCGCCGCCGGCAGGCCGTAGCCCATCGTGCCCAGCCCGCCTGACGTCATCCAGCGGTTCGGCTTCTCGAAATGATAGTGCTGCGCCGCCCACATCTGGTGCTGGCCGACCTCGGTGGTGATGTAGGTGTCCATACCCTTGGTCAGTTCGTAGAGCCGCTCGATGGCGTATTGCGGCATGATCACGTCGTTGTTCATCTTGTAGGCGAGCGAGTCGCGCGCACGCCATTTGGCGATCTGCTCCCACCAGGGGTAGAGCGCCTTCTTGTCGGCCTTGGCGCTCGCGCGCCACAGCCGCACCATATCCTCCAGCACCCGGCCGACATCGCCGATGATCGGCACCTCGGTGTGGACATTCTTATTGATCGACGATGGATCGATGTCGATGTGGATCTTCTTCGAATTCGGCGAGAACGCGGTCAACCGGCCGGTGATGCGGTCGTCGAAACGGGCGCCGATGCAGATCATCACGTCGCAATCATGCATGGCCATGTTGGCTTCATAGGTGCCGTGCATGCCGAGCATGCCCATCCAGTTCTTGCCCGATGCCGGATAGGCACCGAGGCCCATCAGCGTCGAGGTAATCGGGAAACCGGTAAGATCGACCAGTTCGCGCAGCAGATGGCTCGCTTCCGGGCCGGAATTGATGACGCCGCCGCCGCTATAGATGATCGGCTTCTTGGCGCTGGCCATCAGCTCGACCGCCGCCTTGACCTTTTCCAGGTCGCCCTGGACCTTAGGCTGGTAGCTGGTGCGCGGCGCTATCTGCGGCGGGACGTAGAATCCCCTGGCGAACTGCACGTCCTTCGGAATATCGACGACGACCGGACCCGGACGGCCGGTGGTCGCGACATGGAAAGCCTCGTGGATGGTGGCGGCGAGTTCGTTGACGTCCTTCACCAGCCAATTGTGCTTGGTGCAGGGGCGGGTGATGCCGACCGTATCGCATTCCTGAAAAGCGTCGGAGCCGATCAGCGAGGTCGGCACCTGCCCCGTCAGGCAGACCAGCGGGATCGAATCCATCAGCGCGTCCTGCAGCGGCGTCACCGCATTGGTGGCGCCGGGGCCGGAGGTCACCAGCATGACGCCGGCCTTGCCGGTCGAACGCGCATAGCCTTCGGCCGCATGGCCGGCGCCCTGCTCGTGGCGCACCAGTATGTGCTCGACATCGTCCTGCTGGAAGATCTCGTCATAGATCGGAAGGACAGCGCCGCCGGGATAGCCGAAGACATGCTTGACGCCATTGTCCTTCAGCGCCTGCACCACCATTTCGGCACCTGTCATCTCGCGCCGCTCGTTCTGTCCGTTGCTCATCGGTCTGGTCCCGTACTGTCGCCATTTGGCGTTTGCTGGTCGTTTAGTCGTGTTTCAGGCAATAAAAAAGGCCCCCGAGGGAGCCTGTGTCTTGCGCATGGGGGGTTTTCGCCCGGCGGTTACACCGCCTTGCCCACGCGCTTTCCTACGAGAATGAGTGCCGTTTTCATGGTGGCGGACACTAAGGGCGGGAAAGGCGGCCTGTCAACGGGAAAAATCGCGCCGGCGCGCGCAGCGTGCCGACGCGACTGCGGTGTCAGCCCGGCGCCTTGCAGCGGGAAACGCGTGGATCGCATTTGGACGCCTTCCTGGCCTGCATCTTCGCTGGCGGATGGTGGGGTGCCACCCTTGCCGGGGCATGGTGCTGGGGCATGCGCATTGCCAACGCTTGCTGATGCGGCTTTTGTTGCCCGGCTCCGCGTGCAAGACGCTGCCCCGAAACCGGCCTGGACGAAACCGGCTTGGGCGACCCCCGGTTGAGCGACGATTTGACAACGATGCGTCCGTCGCCTGTGGTCCTGTCGGCATGCAGCTTGAGCGCATCGGCCTTCGCGCCGTTGCCGGCGACCATCCGCTTGCTCACCGGCTTCACGACCACCGGATTGCTGGCAGTCACCGCGCCAAGGGAATTGGCCTTGTCGCCGGTCGCAGTCTTGGGACCCGCCAGGATTTGCCCGTTCCCCTTTGTATTGCCGGCAAGCCTCTTGATCTCGGCGCCCCTGGAAACATCGAGCCGTGCACTGGCAAACACGCCTTTGCGAGGCGGAACCAGTTTTGCCGCCTTGATCGATTCGATGACGGGCTTCGGGAGTTGCTGCAGCCGGGGTCCGGCATTGATTGCAACGACCTGATTGCCAAGTCGCACGCGCGGTGCATTGTTGACCACGACCGTCTGGTTGATGATCGTCGTGTTGCGCATGATGACGACGTTCTCCTGCACCGGCCGCACCACCCTGACCAGATCGACCGCGCCGATCGCCGCCACAGGCACGAAACACCACCAGGCGTCGTCGAAGGCGACACCGACGTCGGGCGGCGCTGGAGCCCAGCCGACATCATTGCCGCCCTGACGCCACACCACCCAGGCTGGCGCCCATTGATCGCCGGCGATCCACACCCAGCCGAAATCGGGATCATACGCCCAGCGGCCATAGTGATAGACGACATCGCCGAATGGCTCGGTGGACTGCCAGTACCAGCCATCGTCGGTCCAGACCCACCTGCCTTCGGTGTACGGCCGCCATTCGGTACGGACCGAGGGAACCCAGACATCGCCGAATCGGGCCGAGGTTCGCCATCCGCCATAATTCGAAAGCCTTTCGCGGACGGTGACGGCAATTTCCGCCGCATGCGCCTGCGTTCCGGGCAGCACCAGCGGGCCGGTCAGGGTCGCGCTCAAGGCCATGACCGCGGCCATTGCTGCTGCGCGTCCACGCCGGCCAAGGGAGCGACATGAAGACGCTTGGATAAAAGGTATGATGATCATAACGGGCTCCAGAGTTCCGCATCCAGAAAATCCCGGGAACCGCCCTGTTGCCCGCCACCGCTTCCCGGCTTCTCACCGATCGGTTGTCATCGGCCCCGGTGACCGCATTGCGGCATTTGACCATCAATTTTGCGCGACCGGCGCGGCATTCACAAATGGAACGTTCGTTTCCGGCGCCGGAGCGATTCCGAAACCGCCTGGCGATCTCATTTCTAGGATAGACCATTGAAATCGCTGGAAACTATGGTGGGGCGTGACGAGGGCCGCCATCTCTGACGATACTTGATCGTCCGGCGGCAAGCCCGGCGGAGCCACCACCATGACGATCTGGATTTCACGGGAGGAAACCTGATGCTCGACAAGCCCTCTAGCAAGAACACGGCCCCTAGCAAGAAACTGTCTGACCTGCTCGATCAATTCGGCGCCGCGCTGGCCGCCAATGACATCGAGAAGGCGGTCGATTGCTTTCAAGAGGATTGCTACTGGCGCGACCTCGTTACCTTCACCTGGAACATCAAGACCATGGAAGGCCGCGACCAGGTCCGCGACATGCTGAAAAGCCAATTGTCGAACACCAGGCCGTCGCACTTCGCCATCGCCAAGGGCGAGGACGCGACCGAGAGCGGCGAACTGATCGAGGGCTGGATCAGCTTCGAGACGGAGGTGGCACGCGGCTTCGGCCATGTCAGGCTGAAGAACGGCAAGATCTGGACGCTGCTGACCACCATGGCCGAACTGAAAGGCCACGAGGAGCCGGCAGGCTTTGCGCGGCCGATGGGCGCCAGGCACGGCTCGGGCAAGAACCGTCCGACATGGAAGGAAGAACGCGAGAGGGAAGCCGCCGAGCTCGGCTTCAAGACCCAGCCCTATACGGTCATCATCGGCGGCGGCCAGGGCGGCATCGCGCTCGGCGCGCGGCTGCGGCAGCTTGGCGTGCCGACGATCATCATCGAGAAAAACGAGCGGGCCGGCGACAGCTGGCGCAAGCGCTACAAGTCGCTCTGCCTGCATGACCCGGTCTGGTACGACCATCTGCCCTACATCGATTTCCCCAAGAACTGGCCGGTCTTCTCGCCCAAGGACAAGATCGGCGACTGGCTGGAAATGTACACCAAGGTGATGGAGCTGAATTACTGGTCCTCGACCGAGGCCAAAAGCGCCTCCTATGACGACAAGACCAAGGAATGGACGGTTGTCGTCCACCGCGACGGCAGGGACATTACGCTGAAGCCCAAGCAGCTGGTGCTGGCGACCGGACAGTCCGGCAAGGCCAATCTGCCGAAATTCAAGGGCATGGAAACCTTCAAGGGTGACCAGCACCACTCGTCGAAGCATCCGGGTCCCGACGCCTATGCCGGCAAAAAGGCCGTTGTCATCGGATCCAACAATTCCGCCCATGACATCGCTGCCGCACTTTGGGAAGCTGGTGCCGACGTGACCATGGTGCAGCGCTCGAGTACCCATATCTCCAGGTCCGACACGTTGATGGAAATCGGACTGGGTTCGCTCTATTCGGAGCAGGCGCTGCAGAATGGCATCACCACCGCCAAGGCCGATCTCATCTTCGCTTCGCTGCCTTACAAGATCCTGCACGAGTTCCAGATCCCGGCCTATGCCGAGATGAAGAAACGCGATGCGGCGTTCTACAAGGGATTGGAAAAGGCGGGTTTCATGCTCGACTGGGGCGACGACGAGTCCGGCCTGTTCATGAAGTACCTCAGGCGCGGCTCTGGCTATTACATCGATGTTGGCGCCTCGCAGCTGGTTATCGATGGTTCGATCAAGCTGAAGAGCGGCGTCGACGTCGAAGAGATCAAGCAGCACTCTGTTCTGCTCGGCGACGGGTCGGAACTGCCTGCGGACCTCATCGTCTATGCCACGGGCTACGGCTCGATGAACGGCTGGGCCGCCGATCTGATATCCCGCGAAACCGCCGACAAGGTCGGCAAATGCTGGGGCCTCGGCTCGAACACCACCAAGGATCCCGGCCCCTGGGAAGGCGAGTTGCGCAACATGTGGAAGCCGACGCAACAGGAGGCGCTGTGGTTCCACGGCGGCAATCTGCACCAGTCACGACACTATTCGCAGTTCCTGGCGCTGCAGTTGAAAGCCAGGCAGGCCGGCTTGGCGACGCCGGTCTACGGGCTGCAGCAGGTGCACCACAAGGGATAGGCGAGCGCCATTCCTGCGGAGAAAAAACGGAAGGAGGCATGGCTTGCACCCTGCCTCCTTCCTTCGAGGGAATTACGCCGGCTTACCCGCGGCGAACTGCGTCACCACCCGCTGCAGCAGCGGCACGTAATCGCGAAACGCCCGTGTCTTCATGTTGGCGATCTTGCCGCTCTCGTCCCAGATGCGGACCCGGACCGCTTCCTCGTGGAACGGGTTCTTGCGGAACTCGGCCACTTCATCGGCGCTCATCGGCCCGCCCTGCAGCGACAGCGTATGCACTGAGGCCTGCGAAAGCCTGCCGAAATAGGTCGGGTCGGTGGCGCAGAGATAGCGCTTGGCCGCGACATGCAGCCTCACGCATTCGACGATGACCGGCGGAAAGAACGGCGCCAGCACCTCGCCGCCGGCTTCGTCATGATGCTTGTCCTCGACATCCTCGGGCGAATAGGTGCCGAACTCGCTGGTGTAATGGCCGATGTCGTGCAGCAGCGCCGCCGCCACCAGTTCGTCGGGCGCACCGTCCTTTTCGGCGAACCAGGCGCCCTGCAGCATGTGCTCAGACATGGTGACTGGTTCGCCGAGATAGGATTCGGCACCCCGGCGCTCGAAGATGTCGGCGATGAACTCGACGATGGTGTCCGCGTTCAAATCCTGGCCGCTCATTCCGCCGCCTCCTTGAACCCATGCTCGATTGCGGCCAGCGTCGACAGCAGACCGTCCTTGTCTGCGTAACAGCCCTGCAGCCAGCGCTTGCCGGTACCGGAAAACGCTTTGCGGGCATGCATGACGCGCGTGTTGTCGACGATGAACGCCTGCCC
>NZ_RZOL01000370.1:0-6117 GCF_004022985.1 Mesorhizobium sp. M7A.F.Ca.ET.027.02.1.1
GGTGTGTTCGAGGCCTTCCAGAAGAAGCGGATCGCCGGCGCCAACCCATGGGGCGAGGGCGCAACGACGCTCGAATGGCAGCTGCCTTCGCCGCCGCCCTTCCACCAGTGGGAACAGCTGCCGAAAATCAAGTAAGGCGGCTGCCCGCTCGAATACGAAACCGCCGGTCCGCCGGCGGTTTTGGCCAACGGATGATGGACTTAAGTACGCATGGCCCTTGTCGACGACCCATTGATTGACGAAGCGGGCTTTCGCATGTCGGAAGCGACGGCGGGCGATTTCTTCGCGCTGCTGAAGCCGCGCGTCATGTCGCTGGTGGTGTTCACCGCCTTTGTCGGCCTTGTCGCCGCACCCGTGACCATCAACCCTCTGCTGGCGGTGATCGCCATCCTGGCTATTGCAATAGGTGCTGGTGCCTCCGGCGCGCTCAACATGTGGTACGATGCCGACATCGATGCCGTGATGACCAGGACCGCCAACCGCCCGGTCCCCGCCGGTCGCATCCAGCCGCACGAAGCCCTGACCTTCGGGCTGGTGCTGTCGGTGCTGTCGGTGATGACGCTCGGCGTGCTGGTCAACTGGCTGGCGGCGACGCTGCTCGCCTTCACCATCTTTTTCTACGCCGTCGTCTACACGATGTGGCTGAAGCGCTGGACGCCGCAGAACATCGTCATCGGCGGGGCCGCCGGTGCCATCCCGCCCGTGATCGGCTGGGCCGCGGTGACCGGGACAGTCAGCCTCGAAAGCATTGTCTTGTTCCTGATCATCTTCCTGTGGACGCCGCCGCATTTCTGGGCGCTGGCGCTGTTCAAGTCCGAGGACTATGCCAAGGCCGGCATTCCGATGATGCCCAACGTCGCCGGCCACGCTTCGACCCGCCGCCAGATCTTCGCCTATGCGCTGGTGCTGGCCCCGGTCGGCGTGCTGCCGTGGCTGCTTGGCTACACCACGCCGTTCTATGGCGTGGCCGCCCTGCTTCTGGGAGTCGGTTTTGTCTGGTACGCGTGGAAAGTGCTTGGCATGGCCGACGATGACCGCGTCATGAAACCGGCCAAGGCCCTGTTCGCCTATTCGCTGCTTTATCTCTTCGCCATCTTCGCTGCCTATCTGGCCGACAGCGTTGTCGAACGCGCGCTTGCCATGGGTGGAGCATGACCATGATCGAGGAAAAGCTCGAGACCGTCACGTTGACCGAGCGTCAGAAGAAGGCGCAGCGCAGCCGTTCTATCGCCATCGGTGTGGCGCTGGCGCTGCTGGTGTTCATTTTCTACGTCGCGACGATCGTGAAGTTCGGCCACAATCTGGGCACGATGTGATGAGCGTCGAGACCTCTAAAAAAGCGGCTGGCAAGAACGGCAACGTCATCGTCGCGGCTGTCTGCCTCGCCTTCTTCACAGGCATGATCGGCATGGCCTATGCCGCGGTGCCGCTCTACAAGATGTTTTGCCAGGCGACCGGCTATGGCGGCACGACGCAACGTGCCGAGAAGCAGTATGCCGGCCGCGTGCTCGACCGCGAGATCACCGTCCGCTTCGATGCCAACATCGCTGGCGTGCCGTGGGAGTTCCAGCCGGTCCAGCGCTCGATGACGATGAAGATCGGCGAGACCGTGCAGGCGCACTATCAGGCGACCAACAAGTTCGATCGTCCCGTGACCGGCCGCGCCACCTTCAACGTGCAGCCTGAACTGGCAGGTCCCTATTTCAACAAGGTCGAGTGCTTCTGCTTCACCGACACGACGCTGAAGCCCGGCGAGACACTGGACATGCCGGTCCTGTTCTACGTGGACCCCGACATCGTCAATGTGCCGGAACTGAAGGACGTGAAGACGATCACGCTGTCCTATACGATGTTCCCGGTCGAGAAGGCCAAGCCGGTCGCCTCCTCGGAGCCGGCCAAGGGCAATAGCAAGACAATTTCGAATACCGAAGCAAATCTCGGGGGTTGATATGGCAGACGCGCACGCAAAACCACAGCATGACTATCATCTCGTCGACCCGAGCCCGTGGCCTTTCCTGGGATCGGTAGGCGCACTTGTCGCCGCCTTTGGCGGCGTCTGCTTGATGGAATACCTGAAGGGCGGCTCGTTCCCGATCTTCGGCTTCAACATCGCCAATCCATGGCTGTTCTTCATCGGTCTCGTGATCATCCTCTACACCATGTTCGCCTGGTGGTCGGACACGATCAAGGAAGCGCATGAGGGCCATCACACGCGTGTCGTGTCGCTGCATCTGCGCTACGGCATGATCATGTTCATCGCCTCGGAGGTAATGTTCTTCGTTGCCTGGTTCTGGGCCTATTTCGATGCCAGCCTGTTTCCGAGCGAAGTCCAGCAATATGCCCGCACCGCGTTTACCGGCGGTGTCTGGCCGCCGAAGGGCATGGAAGTTCTCGACCCCTTCCATTTGCCGCTCTACAACACCGTCATCCTGCTGCTGTCCGGCACCACGGTGACCTGGGCGCACCATTCGCTCATCCATGGCGATCGCAAAGGCTTGATCAACGGCCTGGTGCTGACTGTTGGCCTCGGCATGCTGTTCACCATGGTGCAGGCCTACGAGTACATGCATGCTCCGTTCGCCTTCAAGGATTCCATCTATGGCGCCACCTTCTTCATGGCGACCGGCTTCCACGGTTTCCACGTCATCATCGGCACCATCTTCCTGTTGGTCTGCCTGATCCGGGCGATGAAGGGTGATTTCACCCCCAAGCAACATTTCGGCTTCGAGGCGGCCGCCTGGTACTGGCACTTCGTCGACGTGGTCTGGCTGTTCCTGTTCGCCTCGATCTACGTCTGGGGATCGGTCGGCGCGGTGATCGAGGGCCACTGATCCTGGCCTGAGGAATTTCCGTTTGGGGAGGGGCGGCCGCGGCAATGTGGCCGCCTTCTTCTTTTTGGCGCAATGATCGCTGATCGATAGCCAATGCGGCTGACAATTTTCCGGGCCATTTGCGCATTGATGATCGCGGCACTCCCGGCCTTTGCCGGCGAGAAGGTGGATCTGGTGCGTGTCCACAAAGCCGAACGCCGGCTGGAACTCATCGGCGACGGCAAGATCCTGCGCAGCTACGGCATCGCACTCGGCGGCGATCCTGTCGGGCATAAGCACCAGGAGGGCGATCAACGCACGCCCGAGGGGAACTATGTCCTCGACTGGCGCAACCCGAACAGCATCGCGCACAGATCGATCCATATTTCGTACCCCAACACCGACGATCTGGCGGCCGCCAGGGCGCGCAATGTCGACGCGGGCGGCATGATCATGATCCACGGCCAGCCAAACGGTTATGGCTGGTGGGGCTGGCTGCTTCAATTGGTCGACTGGACCGACGGCTGCATTGCGGTTACGGACTCCGATATGGACGAAATCTGGGCGATGGTGGCCGATGGCACACCGATCGAGATCGAGCGGTAGGCAATGAGTGGCAATATGAACTGGTTGCCGGTCGATCTGAAATCGAGCGGTAAGCAATGAGCGACGACTCTTCCAAGAGTGAAGATAGGGCGATCTGGCCGCCGATCGATCCGATCTCGGCCGGCCTGCATGGCCGTTGCCCGCGCTGCGGCGAGGGGCGGCTATTTTCCGGCTTCCTCACCGTCGGCAAGCGATGCGTCAATTGCGGCCTCGATTATTCCTACGCTGATGCCGGCGACGGGCCGGCGGTGTTCGTGATCCTGATCATCGGCTTTATCATCGTCGGCCTGGCGCTCTGGGTAGAAGTCACGCTCAGCCCGCCGCTCTGGCTGCATCTGCTGGTCTGGATTCCGCTGGCTGTTGTGCTGTGCTTGACGGCGCTGCGGCTGATCAAGGGCGTGCTGCTGACGCTGCAATACCGCAACCAAGCGGCCGAGGGCCGGCTGGATCGCGGCGAATGAGCGAGGCTTCCCTTAGAACTGACGGTCGTTCGCGGCCGCGATCGGCATTGCTGCTCGGCCTTGGCCTTGTGCTGTTCCTGATCCTGCTGGTGCTCGGCACCTGGCAGATGCAGCGCCTGTATTGGAAGGAAGGCCTTCTGCAGACCATCGACCAGCGCACCCATTCGGCGCCCTTGCCGTTGGTTGCGGTCGAGAAAGAGTTCGCCGCCACCGGGGATGTCGATTACACGCCTGTCACCGTCACCGGCACGTTCCTGCATCAAGGCGAACGCCATTTCTACGCGACCTGGGAGGGTGATGCCGGCTTCAATGTCTACACGCCGCTGGCGCTCGACGACGGACGCTTCGTCCTGATCAATCGCGGCTTCGTGCCTTACGATCTGAAGGACGCCGCCAAGCGCGCCAAGGGACAGGTGGCTGGCAGTGTGACGGTCACCGGGCTGGCCCGCAACCCGCTGCCGGGCAAGCCGTCGATGATGCTTCCCGACAACGACGTGGCGAAGAACATCTTCTACTGGAAGGACCGCGACGTGATGGCTGCAAGCGCCGGTCTGCCGGCGGGCGCCGCGCTGGTGCCGATCTTCATCGACGCAGACAAGACGCCAAACCCAGGCGACTTGCCGGTTGGCGGCGTCACCATCATCGATCTCCCGAACAGCCATCTCCAATATGCGATGACTTGGTACGGGCTTGCCGCGGCGCTCGCAGCCGTGCTCATCCTGCGGCTTCGCCGTCCCGCGAAAGACGAATGAACGCGGCTGATGCCCGCTTTCAACCGATGCCCTTGACAGGGCAGGGGTGCGCACTTCATTTCGGCTTTGATCAACCGGCCCGGATTTAATGCTTCAGACAACCACCAAACCACCTCTGACGATCCGGCTCTGCCAGCCGCGCGGTTTTTGCGCCGGTGTCGACCGTGCCATTCAGATCGTCGTACTGGCGCTGAAGAAATATGGCGCGCCGGTCTATGTCCGCCATGAGATCGTGCACAACCGCTACGTCGTCGAGGGGCTGCAAAGCCTTGGCGCCGTCTTCATTGAGGAACTCTCCGAGATACCGGCCGAACATCGGCAGTCGCCCGTCGTGTTCTCGGCGCATGGCGTGCCGAAATCGGTGCCGGCGGATGCGAAGGCGCGCAATCTCTTCTATCTCGATGCCACCTGCCCGCTGGTGTCGAAGGTCCACAAGCAGGCGATGCGCCATCAGCGGCTCGGCCGCCATGTGCTGTTGATTGGTCACGCCGGTCATCCCGAAGTGATCGGCACCATGGGCCAACTGCCGGACGGAGCGGTGACACTGATCGAAACCGAAGCCGATGCCGCAAAGCTCTCGCCCGCCGATCCGCAGGCGCTCGGCTTCGTTACCCAGACCACATTGTCTGTCGAGGACACCGCCGGCATCATCCGCGCCTTGCAGGATCGCTTTCCGGCGCTGCAGGCACCAGCGGCGGAATCGATCTGCTATGCCACCACCAACCGCCAGGAAGCGGTCAAGGACACCGCGCCGGGTGCCGATCTCTATCTGATCGTCGGCGCGCCGAATTCCTCCAATTCGCGACGACTTGTCGAAGTCGCGGAGCGTGCAGGCGCCACCATGTCGCTTCTCGTGCAGCGCGCCGCCGAGATTCCGTGGAATGACATCGGCAACATCTCGACGCTTGGCCTGTCGGCCGGCGCATCGGCGCCCGAAATCATCGTCGACGAGATCATCGACGCGTTCCGGCAACGCTTCGATGTAACGATCGATCTGGCCATCACGGCGACGGAAACGGAGGATTTTCCGGTCATGCGGGTATTGCGCGATGTCGAACTGACGCGGGCCGACATGGCCTTCGTCAATGGAGCCGCGTAAGCCACATGGCGGTCTACACCGACGTTGCGGAAGGCGAACTCGGCGCATTCCTGAAGCACTATCCGGTCGGCGATCTCCTGTCCTACAAGGGCATCGCCGAAGGCACCGAGAACTCGAACTTTCTGCTGCACACCTCCAGCGGCTCCTACATCCTGACGCTCTATGAGAAGCGCGTCGAGAAGGCGGATTTGCCGTTTTTCCTCGGGCTGATGGGCCATCTCGCCAACAAGGGCGTGTCCTGCCCGCTGCCGGTGACCGCGCATGACGGCAGCGTCATCGGCACGCTCGCCGGCCGGCCGGCGGTCATCATCACCTTCCTGGAAGGGCTTTCGTTGCGGCGGCCCACAGCAACGCATTGTGCCGAGGTCGGCAAGGCATTGGCGCAGTTG
>NZ_RZOL01000371.1:0-6102 GCF_004022985.1 Mesorhizobium sp. M7A.F.Ca.ET.027.02.1.1
AGGCCTATGCGGCGGGCGAGGACATCGATTTCTCCGCCGTGCCGGTCGATCTCGACGGCGTCGACGATTTCCGCCTCGCCATTTACGACGCCGCGCGAAAACTCTCCTTCGGCGAAACCACCACCTATGGCGAGCTGGCCAAAACCGCCGGCCATGCCGGGCTCGCCCGCGAAACCGGGGCCGCTCTTGGCTCAAATCCGGTGCCGCTGGTCATCCCTTGCCATCGCATCCTTGCCGCCGGCGGTAAGATCGGCGGCTTCTCGGCGCCCGGCGGATCGATCACCAAGGAGAAGATGCTGGCCATGGAAGGCGTGCGCGTCGGCCCCCCGCCACCAGCGCAGGTGTCGTTCGGGTTCTGATGTAGGCAGTTGCATAATCGTTGTAGGCAGGTGCCTAGTTGTTGTGGAAGAACCGCCGGCGGAAATGCCGGTCATTGTCCGGCCGCTTGCAGTTGTAGACCGGGCAGGACTTTGTGTCGGCGCTCGGCACGTAGGCCCGTGTCCTCACCTCGCCCATGCTGCAGAATCGCTGGCTCTGCACATAGCGGTCGTAGAGCGGCAGTCCCGGCACCCGCTTCGACTGGTAGCGCAGGATGACCGCCCCTTGCCGGGCGATCGTCCCCTGAACCTTGCCGCAGCTCATACGCGTCGGGTCGTAGCGCGAGATCGCCTGCGCCTGAGCGGCGACAAGCGTCAGGCAGGCGGCAAGCAGAATGATTTTCATGGTCCTCTCCCCCAAAATCCCCTCCCAAGCGGGTGTGGATCGAGCGCCCACAGGCTCCGATCATCGCGACGCTCTCACGCGATTGGGGCGGCCATTGGGCGGCGCCCTCATCACGGCTTTCTCACGCAGTCTTGTTTTTCGTGCGAAAGCAGCCTATATGCCTTCCATTGATATTTCGGCCGATCGATCCGGGCCTCGCGATAATCGCGTTTGCTGACGTCTATCTCCAAAATCTCGATGCACACCGGCTGGACCTCGGTCCGGTCAATCTAAAGCAAATGTGAAGGACTATCTAAATGGCAACTGGAACGGTCAAGTGGTTCAACGCCACCAAGGGCTTCGGCTTCATTCAGCCTGACGCGGGCGGCGCGGACGTTTTCGTCCACATCTCCGCTGTCGAGCGTGCTGGACTGTCGACCCTGGTCGAAGGCCAGAAGATCAACTTCGAGATCGAGCAGGACCGCCGCACTGGCAAGTCGTCCGCTGGATCTCTGAGCAAGGCAGCCTGATTTTGCGATAGCGCGCGCCGGGCGAGAGCTCGGGGCGCGCGGCAAGTCACGGATGTACTGACAGTCGCGCGAGAAGCGCGCTGGAGCGGAAAGACCCGACAAGCTGGATCAGCAGATAGCTGCCAGCCCGGACCGGACCCTCCCGATCAGGCTACCAAGCATGGAAGGCGGGATTTATCCCGCCTTTTTGCTGTCTGGGGTTAGGTGCTGCAACGGGCGCTACAGTCCCACCGGTGGTACTTTTAGCCTAGTAGTGGTATCATTCGGCCATGACCAAGCTTGAGCAAATTGAAAAATCCGTTGCGGAACTGAGCCCTGAAGAACTGAAGGCGTTTGCTGCCTGGTTCGAAGCGCTTCGGGAGGATATGTGGGATCGGCAGATCGAGGCCGATGCGAAGGCCGGCCGATTGGATAAGCTTGCCGAACAGGCACTGACGGACCATCGCGCTGGTCGGACGCGGCCTCTGTGAATCACGTCGCCTCCCCATCGTTCTGGGAGGCTTACGAAAAACTGCCATCGGCGATCAGAGCAAAAGCGGACAGGCGTTTTGAAAGACTCCGCTCCCACCCTTTTGATCCCTCGCTGCATTTCAAACAGGTCGGACGCTACTGGTCTGCGCGAGTTGACGACAATTACCGGGCTGTTGCCACCCGCACCAACGATGATGTGATCTGGTTCTGGATCGGCACCCATGCGGACTATGATCATCTCTTGAAGTAGCTACCCATCCGCCCACCTGGCGCGGGACAAACTACCCCATCCACCCGATCAGCACATGCCCCGGATCCGCTTCCACTCGGCCAAGCCAGGCCGCCACCGCCGGATAGGCGTCGAGCTGGAAGCCGCCCTGCTCCGCCGTATGCGTATAGGCATAGAGCGCGATGTCGGCGACGCTGAGCGCGCTGCCGGCGAAGAAGGCATTGTTTTCCAGATGCCTGTTCATCACGCCGAGCGCCTTGTTGCCGCGCTCCAGCGTCACCGCCAGCCGCTCCGGGGTCGCATCCCCAGCACGTTCGGGGAAGGTCAGCAGCGCCTTGCGCACGGCGATGTAAGGCTCGTGGCTGTATTGCTCGAAGAACAGCCATTGATAGGCAAGCCCACGCTCATACCTGTCCGCCGGCAGGAAGCGTGTGCCTTCGGCGAGATAGAGCAGGATGGCGTTGGATTCGGCCAGCCGCCGGCCATCGTCGAACTCGAGCAGCGGCACCATGGCGTTCGGATTCTTGGCGACAAAGTCGGCTTTGCGCGTATCGCCGGTGTGCGAACTCACTTCGACATTGGTAAAGCCAAGGCCAAGCTTGGCCATCAGCAGGCGCGGCTTGTAACAATTGCCGCTGTCGATCATGCCGTAAAGTATCATGGCTGTTCCCCGGAGCACTGTCTCCGCGCGATTATCGCAGCGGCGCGGTCTCAACCAATGATTTGTTTTGGTACGACGATCAGCGCCGCTGATGTGTGAATCGCCGAAAATCTGAGGCCGTTGAAGGGCATGTCGAGATTCAGGTCAGGCCGAGCCGAAAACGGTGGGTTCCGAGAACCGGAGCGGAGCGTACTTAAGTACGTGAGCTCAGTTCTACTGCGTGGCAGTAGAACTAGGGAAGCGCAGGAAGCCGCCGTTTGCAGGCCGGCATCACCTGAATATCGACATGCCCTAGCCAAAGAGGGGCACGACCTTGCTGTCCCGGCCCAGCAGCGCATCGATGACCAGCGGTTTCTCCTCGAATACCGTGCCGGCCAAGGCCGGACGGGCAAGGAGAAAACCCTGCAGCAGGTCGACGCCGCCTTCGAGCGCGACGCGCAGATGGGTGGGCTGCTCGATGCCTTCGACCAGCACCTTGGCGCCGCGGTCATGCAGGCTGGAAACCAGCGGGCGGAAGAACCGTTCGGCGGCAGCGTGGCGGCAGAACTCCGCGAACCAGGTGCCGTCGATCTTGACGATGTCGGGCTTGAGCAGGCTCACCCGCTCCTCGGTCGAGTGCCCGGTGCCGAAATCGTCGATGGCGATGCGGATGCCGTCGCGCCGCATCTCGCGCACCAGCCGCACGAGAAGCGCATCGTCCGCCGCCTGTTCGGTGATTTCGCAGACCAGCATGGCCGGCGCCAGGCCGAACTCGCCGAGATGCCTGGTCATCAGGCGAATTTCGGCCAGTGCCCGCCCGGCATGGTCGTTGATCAACGGGTTGTAGTTGAAGAACAGGTCGAGCCCGTCGACGCCGATGTTGCGGAAATTCCTCAGATGCAGCGCCCGGCACATGGTTTCCACAAACAGCCGGTCCGAGACCGCAACGCTTTCAAAGAACACCTTCGGCGCGCCGGGGCGGCCGGCACGGTGCGGCTCGATCAGGGCTTCGGCCGCCACCGCGTGAAGCGACCGGCCGCGCGGCGCGAAAATCGGCTGATAGGCGCTACGCAGCCGGAACTCGCCATAGATGCCGTATTCGATGCCGACTTCGTCGACCTGGATCGCATCGCCGACATTGCGCCGCCGATCGTCTCTCATGTCGCCACCCGGCGCCCGAAGGCCTTGACCGGCCGCGCCGAAGGCATTGCCGCGGCAGGAGCAGCCGTGTCGACGGCAGCAGCGGCAGGCGCCTGCCTGGCCTTGTCGAAGACGCCAAAGCTGGTCGGCGCCAATTCGGGCCGCGCCAGCACGAAACCCTGCACCATCGACGCACCCGATTTCTCGGCGAGCTCCAGTTGCCAGCCCTCCTCGATGCCTTCGAACACCGTATGGATACCTTGCTCCTCGAAGTTCTTCACCATGGTGGTCAGCAACGCAAAGCCGGCGCCGGACTCCATCAGCTGCGTGATCCAGTAGGCATCGAACTTGACGATATCCGGCTTCAATTCCTTGACCCGATTGATGTCGGAATCGTCGGCGCCATAATCGTCGACGGCGATGCGAAAACCGTTGGCCCTCAGTGCCGCGACGAAGCCGTGCAAGGCTTCCTGCGACGCCGACCGCTGCTCGGTCACCTCGCAGACGACGCGACGCGGGTCGATGCCGGCCTCGTGCAGCACGAGCCGCATTTCGCGCAAGGCAGCGTCGGCAACGGCGCGTTCGGTGAACACTGACGGGTCGAAATTGACGAAGATCGATGCTTCCCGCGGCAGGCAGGCACCGGCGTTGAGAAGATGCAGCGTCCTGGTCAGCGCCTCGATATGCAGCCGGTCGGCGGCCGGACAGGTCGAGAAGAAATTCATCGGCGATTGCGGCTCGCCGTCGCGGAACGGTCGGATCAGCCCTTCGAACGCGACCACTGACAGCTTGCCTTCCTTGAAAGCGAAGATCGGCTGGAAGGCGCTTTGCAGCGTGTAGATACCCCAGACACCGGTGGAGGTGCCGTCGTCCTGACGGATGATGTGGGCAAGCCCGACGCTGCGCGACACGGTTCCTCGCTCCGCAATTGGTCTGCCATCCTGCCACTCAAGCCTCTACCGCTCGTTAATGAATTTATTGTTGCCGACCCCGGGTCCCGATCACAGCTCCTTGAGACCTGGATCAGCCGACAATGCTTGCGTTGCGCGAAATCATGCGACATGAGAAGCGCCGCGGTCGCTCCTGGCCGCGCCGATCTTCCATGGAGACGTCAAGCTCATGGCCTTTCTTGCCGACACCCTTTCCCGCGTGAAGCCTTCCGCCACCATCGCGGTCACGCAGAAAGCGCGCGAGCTGAAAAATGCCGGCCGTGACATTATCGGGCTCGGCGCCGGCGAACCGGATTTCGACACGCCAGACAACATCAAGAATGCGGCAATCGAGGCGATCCGCCGTGGCGAAACCAAGTATCCGCCGGTTTCGGGTATCGTGCCGCTGCGCGAGGCGATCGCAAAAAAGTTCAAGCGCGAGAACAATCTCGACTACAAGCCCGAGCAGACCATAGTCGGCACCGGCGGCAAGCAGATCCTGTTCAACGCCTTCATGGCGACGCTGAACGCCGGCGACGAGGTCATCATTCCTCGCCCCTATTGGGTCAGCTACCCCGAGATGGTGGCCATCTGCGGCGGCACCTCCGTGTTTGCCGACACCTCGATCGACAATGGCTTCAAGCTGACCGCTTCCGTGCTGGAAAAGGCGATCACGCCGAAGACCAAATGGCTGCTGATGAACTCGCCATCGAACCCCTCGGGTGCCGCCTATACCGAGGCCGAACTGCGCGCGCTGGCCGACGTGCTGTTGAAGCATCCGCATGTCTGGACGCTGACCGACGACATGTACGAGCACCTGACCTATGGCGATTTCGTCTTCAGGACCATCGCCGAGGTCGAGCCTAAGCTCTACGAGCGCACGCTGACCATGAATGGCGTGTCGAAAGCCTATGCAATGACCGGCTGGCGCATCGGTTATGCGGCGGGTCCGGTTCAACTGATCAAGGCGATGGACATGATCCAGGGTCAGCAGACATCGGGCGCCTGCACCATTGCGCAATGGGCATCCGTCGAGGCGCTGAATGGCCCGCAGGATTTCATCGCCAAAAACAAGGCGATCTTTCAAGGCAGGCGCGACCTTGTCGTGTCGATGCTCAACCAGGCGCGCGGCATCACCTGTCCGTCGCCGGAAGGCGCCTTCTATGTCTATCCTTCCTGCGCCCAGCTGATCGGCAAGAAGACCAAGGCTGGCAGGCTGATCGACACCGACGAGACCTTCTGCTCGGAACTGCTCGAAGCCGAGGGCGTCGCGGTGGTGTTCGGCTCGGCCTTCGGCCTCGGGCCCAACTTCCGCATCTCCTACGCGACCTCGGAGACGCTTCTGGAACAAGCCTGCACACGGATCCAGCGTTTTACGGCTTCGCTGACCTGACCGACGCACTATGAACGCAAAAACCCGGCTTCACCGCCGGGTTTTTTAATGGGCCGTCAGCCTCACGC
>NZ_RZOL01000372.1:0-6097 GCF_004022985.1 Mesorhizobium sp. M7A.F.Ca.ET.027.02.1.1
TCCTTGCGCGGCCGCGCCTTGACCTCGAGCTTGGGGTTCTGGAAGACGCGCTTGAAATAGGCGTCCAGCTTTCTGATTTCGTCCGGCTTCAACAGTCTTCTCCGATCATCGGGCTTGCTCGTTCGAACGCGCTTCTGGCACGTCGACAATGGCGATGTAAAGGCAAGCGGCCTGATAAGGCGAGACAACCGCCCGCTCCTGCCCGCGGCCGGAATCCGACAGCAGACGACGGCGCCGTGAAAATCAGATGTCGAAACTGACGACCTGATCCATCGTCTGCGACGGCAGAAGCTGGTCCATCTGGCGCGACGGCTGATCGCAGCCGGTCTCACCGACGACGCGGGCCGGCACGCCGGCAACCGTCTTGTTGTGCGGCACTGGCGACAGCACCACCGAGCCGGCCGCTATCTTCGAGCAATGGCCGATTTCGATGTTGCCGAGGATCTTGGCGCCGGCGCCGATCAGCACGCCATAGCGGATCTTGGGGTGACGGTCGCCGCCGGCCTTGCCGGTGCCGCCCAGCGTCACGCCATGCAGGATCGACACGTCGTCCTCGATGACCGCGGTCTCGCCGACCACGAGGCCGGTGGCGTGGTCGATGAAGATGCCCTTGCCGATGCGGGCGGCGGGGTTGATGTCGGTCTGGAAGACCGAGGACGAGCGGCTCTGCAGGTAGAGCGCGAAATCCTTGCGCCCCTGGTTCCACAGCCAATGCGCCAGCCGATGGGTCTGTATGGCGTGGAAACCCTTGAAATAGAGCACAGGCATGATGAAGCGGTCGCAAGCCGGATCGCGATCATAATAGGCCTGGATGTCGACACGCACCGTCGTCGGCCACTCCTTGTCGTCGGCCAGCATGGACTTGAACGTCTGGCGGATGAGGTCGGAGCCGATGTCCTGGTGCGCCAGCCGCTCGGCCAGCCGGTGAATGACTGCTTCTTCCAGGCTGTCCTGGTTGAGGATGGTCGAATAGAGGAATGCAGCGAGCAGCGGGTCGCGGTTGACAGCCTCCATGGCCTCGTCGCGGATCGAACGCCAGATCGGATCGACCGGCTTCAATGCGCTGTGTCGGGAAATGCTGATGCTGTTCATGGCCGTCTCGTCCTGCGTCCTGCCGGGCTTGCCTGTTGTGCTTGCCTGTTGCCGGGCCGCACATATAAGCCAGATCATAGCACGATTGAACTCAATTTTCCTTAGTGCTTTGTCAAATGGATTTGGTTCGCGGGAATTCAAGCAGCCATGGAAAACGAACCCTTGATCGACGACGCGCTGAAAAGCGAGCTTTTGGCTCTCTACCGGGCGCCAGGCCGCCACTATCACAACCTTTCCCATATCGAGGCGATGCTGGCGCTCGCTGGCGACTGTCGAGAATTGCTCGGCGACCCCCAGGCGATCGAAGCGGCGATCTGGTTCCACGATGCCGTCTATGACAGCAAGGCCAAGGACAATGAGGCGCAAAGTGCTGCCCTTGCCGAGAAAAAGCTGGCGGGCCGCGCAAATCCTTCACGCCTCAACCGCATCTCGGCAATGATCGTCGCCACCGCCACGCACCAGGTGCCGCCGTTCGAAGACGCGGCGGCCACACGGGACGCAAGTCTTTTCCTGGATATGGACCTGTCGATCCTGGGAGCCGCGCCGGACGCCTTCGACGCCTATGAGCGCGCCGTGCGGCGCGAGTACCACTGGGTGGAGGAGCCAATGTGGCGGGCCGGACGCAGTGCGGTCTTGAAGAGCTTCCTCGCCCGCCCGCATATCTTCCACACTGAAGAGTTTCGCCAGCGTTGCGAACCGCAGGCCAGGGAAAACATGACGCGGTCATTGCAGGCCCTGCAAACCCCTTTGTGATCTTCGCCGGTGGCGCGCTTGCATGTCGCCCTATCCGGCCACGGGCGTTGCATCGAACAATGCACCGAGAAACGCCTGAACAAGCGAGCGCTGCGCGTCGGTCTTGCGATAGGCGACGCGGTGTATGGAACTGAACGAATAGGCCCTTGGCTTGATTGCCCGCATGTCTCCGGCCGCGACCCAGGGATCGGCAAAATGGCACGGCAGAAAGCCGATGAAGTTGCCCGACAGGATCAGCATCAACTGCGCTTCCATGTGAACGACCGATGCACTCGCCCTGGGATGGCCGACAAGGTAGAGGTCGTCGAAATGGCGATAGCTGCGCACCGAGAACCGCGCAGCGTCGACGGCGCCTTGATCGATCCTTGAATCGGGCATCGCAAAGAGCGGGTGCCGACGGCCGCAATAGAGAAGATGCGGTTCGCCGCAATAGTCGCGATAGACGACCCCAGGCGCTTTCTGCGACAGCGGCCCGATGACGACGTCGCGACCGCCATCGGCAACTTGTTGCTCGAGTTCGGACGGCGTACCCACCGAAAGGTCGATGAAGACGTCGGAATCGGGCCCCATGAAGCGGCTGAGGGCGTGCTGGATACCCAGTTCACCACTGGTGAAGACCCCATCCGACGTGCCGACCCGCAAGCGGCCCGACAGGCTGCCGCTGGCTGCATTAATGCGATGTCCGAAATCGTCAAGGTCCCGGAACAGCTTCTGCGCCGCATCGTAGGTTGCCTGTCCAACCTCGGTCAGGCGGAATTGCTTGCGCCCGCGATGGCAGAGCTGCGCACCGATGCGTTTCTCCAGCTCCGCCAGATGCGTGCTCAGCGTCGGCTGCGACAGGTTGAGCGTGATTTGCGCAGCGGCGAACCCGCCTGAATCGGCCAGCGCCACGAAAACGCGCAGCAGGCGGATGTCGATATTGTCCAGCCGGCGCATGGCGCCCCCCATGATGCACAGAACGATACATCGATGTTATTCGATGTATCGTTCTAAATAAACTCATTTACATCAATGTCAGAAATCGCGAGCCTGTACGGAACAAAATTGGGGAACAATCATGAAACCGTTACTCGGCACCGCCTTGTCCGCAGCCCTGCTGCTCGCCAGTTCGCAGCTCGCCCTCAGCGCCGACCAGATCCGCATCCTGGCGCCGACATGGCTGGGATTTGCGCCTGTCCATATCGCCAGCGACCTTGGCTGCTTCACCGCCAAGGGCCTTGATGTCAGCATCAAGTTCGAGGATGACCTGACCAACGTCATGGCGGCGATGGCGCGCGGCGACATCGAGATGCAGATGCGCTCGGTCGGCGAATATCAGGGCCGCCCGCGCGATGCTTCGACGCCCGGCATCATCATCGGAACGATCGACGAATCCGTCGGTGGCGACGGCGTCATCACCGATGACAAGATCAAGTCGGTTGCCGATCTCAAGGGCAAGGTTGTCGCGGCCGAGCCCAACATCCCCTCGCGCCTGCTGTTGCAGATGGAGCTGAAGCAGGCGGGCCTGTCGCTGAAGGATCTGCAGATCAAGGACATCGCGACGGCCGATACGGGTGCGGTTTTCGTCGATGAATCGATCGCGGCGATCGCGACCTACGAACCGTTCATGTCGCAGGCGCTGAAGGCCTCGACCCGCACCGGTGCCCGCATGCTGATCTCGTCCAAGGATCATCGCGGCATCATCATCGACGCGATCATCGCCCGCAACGACGACTTCAAGGCGAACCCCGACAAATACGCAAAATTCCTCGGCTGCATCTATGAGGCGGTCGATTTCATCAAGGCCGAGCCGGAAAAATTCGCCGACATGGCGTCCAAGCATTTCGGCCTGACGCCTGCCGAAGTGGCCGACATCGTCAACTCCAGCCTGTCCTACACGACGCTTGCAGAATCCCTGGCCTACATGGGCAAGCCGGGAGAAAAAGGCACGTTGCACGGGATATTCGACACGGTGATGGATCTAAACCTGGAGAACGGCGCCGCCGACAACAGACTGGTGGCGGCCGACCAGATCGACAATTCGGCGATCAACAAGATCCCGGCGAAATAGCGGCCGCGCGGCCGGGCCGGCAGCTTGTCTCGGCTGTCGGCAGCGATGTCATTCCGGCTTACCGCCGGTGACGACCGTTCTTTCGATCATCCGGGGATAGTGATTTGTTCAGCAGCCTGTTCGTCTTCCGCGGTCGCGGATCGCCGATGCTGGAGTTCGCCGTCAGTGTCGCTGCGGCTGCGCTCGTTATTGCCCTGTGGGAGCTGGCGGCGCGCGCGGGCATCATTGCCCCGCAGTTCCTGCCGTCGCCGAGCCGCGTCGTCGTCGCGCTATGGACGATGCTGACCGAACAGAACCTGCTCTGGCACGTCGCGGTTTCGACCACCCGTGTCTGGATTGCCTTCCTGCTGGCCGCCGTCATGGCGATCCCGATCGGCATCATGATGAGCAGCTACCGGATCGTCGGCGCCGCCCTCGAGCCGATGATCGATTTCATCCGCTATCTGCCGGTCCCCGCGCTGGTGCCGCTGTCCATCATCTGGTTCGGCGTCGGCGAGGAAACCAAGATCTTCCTGCTCTGGCTGGGGACGTTCTTCCAGCTCGTGCTGCTCGTCGCCGACGACATGCGGCGCGTGCCGCAGGAGTTCGTCGAGGTCGCCCGCACCGTCGGCGCCAATTCGAGGCAGGTCATGGTCGACGTCGCTCTGCGCTGGATGGGGCCGACGCTGCTCGACAATCTGCGCATCACGCTCGGCTGGTGCTGGACCTATCTGATCATCGCCGAGATCGTCGCCGCCGATTCCGGCATCGGCTATGTGATCTGGACGGCCCGGCGCTTCGTCAAGACACCGGAGGTCATGGCCGGCGTCGTCGTCATCGGCCTGATCGGCCTTGTCACCGACCAGCTTTTGCGCCTGCTTCACCGCCGGCTGTTCCGGTATCTGTAAGGAGCATGACATGACCGGATATGTTCAATTCGTCGACACGGCCAAGTCCTTTGGCCCCGTCGATGTCGTGCGAAACACCAGCCTTGGCCTCGACCGCAATTCGCTGGTCGTCTTCCTCGGCCCCTCGGGCTGCGGCAAGACCACCCTGATGCGCATGGTCGGCGGCCTCGACGAACCGAGTTCGGGCTCGATCCTGCTCGGTGGGGAAAAGGTCGTCAGGCCGGACCGTCGGCGCGGCATGGTGTTCCAGTCCTATTCGTCGTTTCCCTGGCTGACGGTCAAAAACAACATCGCCTTCGGCATGCGCTACAGGAAGGACCTCGGTGCCACCGAAAGAGCCGAGCGTATCAGCCACTATCTCAAGCTGTTCGGGCTCGCAGACTTTGCCGACTCCTATCCAAACCGTATCTCGGGAGGCATGCGCCAGCGCGTGGCCATAGCCCGCACGCTCGCCGCGGGTTCGGACGTGCTGTTGATGGACGAGCCCTTCGGCGCGCTCGACGCGCTGACGCGCGAGCGGCTTCAGGTCGAGCTGCGGCAGATCCAGATCCGCGAGGAAAAGACCATCATCTTCGTCACCCACGACGTCGAAGAAGCCGTATTTCTCGCCGACCGGATCATCCTGTTCTCGCGCCGTCCAGCCTCGATCGTCGCCGATATCGACGTGGCGGCAGAGCTTGGCCCGGACCGGCCGCTGGAGATTCGCGAAACCCAGAAATTCTTCGAGCTGCGCAACAAGGTCCTGCATCTGATCCGCAACGAAACCGGAGTGGTCGTATGAGCCTCTCCTTTTCCGGAAAGACGGTCGTGATCACCGGAGCGAGCCGAGGCATCGGGCTCGGCATCGCCAAGGGCTTCGCCCAGGCCGGCGCCAGCCTGCACCTCATTGCCAACGACGCGGCCGTGCACGAACGGGCCCACGACTTGGGCGCCACAGGCACGGAGGCCGACATCGCCGACCGCGAGGCGGTCGGCGCGGCCCTCGGACCGATCTCCCGGATCGACGTGCTCATCAACAATGCCGGCCTCGAGCTGATGACGCCGATCACTGACAGCAGCGACGAGGCCGAAGCCGCCTTCCGGCGCATCATCGAGATCAACGTCATCGGCACGGCGCTTGTCACCGCGCGCGCCTTGCCGCGCATGCAGGCCGGCGCTTCGATCATCAACACCGCATCGATCTGGGGCCGCGTCGCCGAAGCGCGGTTCGGCGCCTATGTCGCCTCCAAGCACGCCATCATCGGCCTGACGAAAACCTGGGCCAAGGAACTTGGATCGAAAGGCATCCGCGTCAATGCGGTCTGTCCGGGATCTG
>NZ_RZOL01000373.1:0-6082 GCF_004022985.1 Mesorhizobium sp. M7A.F.Ca.ET.027.02.1.1
CCCTGAAACCGTCGATCGAGGCGGCCCGGGCCGCCGGCATCCCGGTGGTCGAGTTCGACCGCCAGATCACCTCGACGCCATCCGACTTCACCTCTGTCGCCGGAACGGTCGAGATCGGCTACGTCGCCGCCGACCAGGCCGAGAAGCTGCTGAAGGCAAAGCACGGTTCGGTGAAGGGCAAGGTGCTGCAAGTCCTCGGCGATCCCGGCGATCCCTACACGCTCGACATCCAGAAGGGCTTCGAGGAGAAGATGAAGGCGTTTCCCGACGTCAAGATCATCTCGCTTCCGGCCATGCAGTGGGAAGCCAGCAATGCCGGCACAATCGTTGCCGACCAGATGCTGGCGAACCCGGACATCGACCTGATCTTCAGCCATGCCGCGCACCTTTCGGTCGCTGCCGTCGCCTCGCTCGAGGCGGCCGGCAAAAAGCCGGGCGACGTCATGCTGATGAGCTCGAACGGCGCTCCGGTCGGCCTCGACCTGATCCGCAAGGGCTGGCTCAACGCCGAAATCGAGCAGCCGCTCTACGCGCAGGCCGCGGCTGTCGCGATGTTCATGGACAGGATCGTCAAGAAGCAAGAGATCAAGCCCGGTGAATACGACGTGCTCGGCTTGAAATCGACCGTGACCAAGGAAGCCTGGGGTCCGAACATCAAGATCCCCGGTGCCGCCATCACCAAGGAGAACGTCGACAACCCGGCCTTCTGGGGCAACCAGAAGCCGCCGACGGACACCGTCAAGCCGGTCGAATAGTCATTGAAAGCGCTCCGGGCCGTAACGGCCCGGAGCCTACCCTTTCACAACGCCGCGTCCAAAAGACGCCGTGGCGAATTTGAATCCGCGCCCGAACCCGACGAAATCGAATTGATTTCGCGGGGCATGCGCCAACCGGATCAGCCCATGAACCCGCGCACACGCAAAGCCCTGGAGTTCGTACTCGACAACCTCGTCTGGTTCATGTTGCTGTTCGTGCTGGTGGTCTTCTCCATCTTCGTCCCGAACTACTTTCAGCTCGGCATCTTCGCCAACATCATCGAGGCTTCCAGCGTGCTCGGCGTCATGTCGATCGGCCTGGCGCTGGTGATCATCGCCGGCCACATGGATCTGTCGGTCGAATCCGTCGCAGCGCTTAGCGCCATGGCGGTCGGCATCCTGTTTTGCTCGTCGGGCATCGGCATGGGCGTGCAGTTGCATCCCGAATGGCTGATGGTTCCGGTTTCGCTGCTGCTGGCGCTGGCAGTCGGCGGCCTCATCGGCGCCTTCAACGGCTATCTGGTGGTCAAGGTGAAGATGAGCGCCTTCATCATCACGCTGGCGTCCTACATCTGGGTGCGCGGCCTCGTGCTGGTCGTGTCGGGCGGCCGCTCGGCGCAGGATCTTGCACCGGCCATCCGCTGGTTCGGCATCCAGCGGCTTGTCGGCCTGCCACTTACCGCCTGGATCGCGGTTGGCTGTTTCGTGGTCTTTTCGCTGATCATGGCCAAGACGCCGTTCGGCCGGCATCTGGTGATGATCGGCGGCAACGAGACGGCGACCTTCCGCGCCGGCATCCGGGTGAACCGCAATCTCATCATCGCCTTCGTGCTTGCCGGCGCCATCGCCGGCCTCGCCGGCTGGCTGCTGGCGATCCGCACGTCGGGCGCCACCGCCAATCTTGGCGTCGGCTTGCTGTTCAACGCCTTCGCCGCGGTCGTCATCGGCGGGGTCAGCCTGAAAGGCGGTGTCGGCACCCTGCCCGGCGTCTATGCCGGCGTGCTGCTGCTCTCGGCCATCAACACGGCGATCAATTTGATGGGCCTGCCGGCCAATTTTACCCAGGTGATCCACGGCCTGCTGGTGCTGGCGGCCGTGCTGCTCGACGCCTTCAAGCAAACCATTCGCCAAAGACTCGCATGACAGGACGGCTCGCATGACCAATCGGTTACAAGGCAAGGTAGCGCTGATCATCGGCAGCGCCCGCGGCATCGGCAAGGGCATCGCGCTACGCTTTGCCGAGGAAGGCGCAAGGCTGGTGCTCGCCGACACCGAGGCCGATGCCGGGCAAGCCACCGCTGACGAACTGGGCGTCCCCTTCATCCGCACCGACATCTCGCAAATGAGCGACGCCGAAGCCGCCGTGGCGCTGGCGCTGAAGCAGCATGGCCGCCTCGACATCATCGTGCAGAATGCCGGCATCTATCCCTGGCAGCTGATCGAGAACACCAGCGCCGACGACTGGGACCGCGTCATGGCGGTCAATCTGCGCGGCACCTTCAATGCCAGCCGCGCGGCCCTGGTGCCGATGAAGGCGCAAGGCTTTGGCCGCATGCTCTACACCTCGTCCATCACCGGCCCGCATGTCACCAGCCCAGGCCATGGCCACTATTCGGCCAGCAAGGCCGGCATCAACGGCTTCATCCGCGCCGCGGCACTGGAATTCTCCGGCTACGGCATCACGGTCAACGGCGTCGAGCCCGGCAACATCCTGACCGAAGCCATCGAGCTGCATCGCGGCGCGGCTTACATCAAGAACATGGAGGACTCCATCCCGCTCGGCCGCCTCGGCAGCCCGCGCGACGTCGCCAACGCCTTCCTGTTCCTCGCCTCCGACGATGCCAGCTACATCACCGGCACGACCATCGTCGTCGATGGCGGGCAGTTGCTGCCGGAGGGCAATGATTTTCGACTGTTGCCGCCTTGATCGTGCCTACTTCGGAGCGGCCCTTTTCTGCCGAAATGGTGTGCCGATCTTCTCGCCAAACGACTGCCGATGCATCGGGTGAAATCAGTCTTCGATGGGCTCATCTTCTATGTCAACTTCAGGCTGGAGGGCACGCCTAAATCCCCAGTTTTCCAGCTGGGCGACAAAGAAATTTTCCCTCTCTTGAAGGAAATCGTAAAAATCTTTTCGCGACTTGAGAGGCTTTTCCATAATTGCGATACAAGCCTCCGAAATTCCGTGAGCTTGAAGTATCTCAACAGTTGTAGCGCGCCCATTTATCTGAATGGCATTGCTAAGTTGAATTGCCGGATCGAGATGTAACCATGAGGCATTTGTTGATTGTTCGATCATCATCACGTTTAAGGCTAAATTTGCTGTGTCCTCGTCGTTCCATCCGACAAGGCTTTTAACGAAGCGGGTGGGGAAAATATGGTGCTTGGCCGTAGTGGCGGCGCCTGACTTTATACCGACTGGTTTCAGGGTGTGCGGATCCTTTAGACCGCGAGCATTCATTATGCATCTTAGCAGTTTTCCTGTCGCGCTATCCGGGGCCCGGACTTTTAGATTTTCAATGTACGTGTCTTTCAACCATTGCGGCATTTCATCATCTCCGCCCTTGATCCAGCGGTAGATTTCAGTCTTATCTCGTAATTGCTTGTCGTGCGTACTCTGTTGGTAGCGACGGGAAAGCACGGCGCCAATAAACCACTTTGCAATCTTTCGTTCTGCCTTTGCACGATCTTCCTGAGAAAGGTCTTCGCCGTCCAATAACTTTAGAGCATACGCCATTGGCGAAAAAATCACAGGATACACTAGTAGCTCCGAGGAACTGTCAAGCCCAAGCCCGATTTTATCCGTCAGGAGTTTTCCAGCTTTGTTTAGGTAATCTGCAGCGTCCATATGATGCTGCCGATAAAGTTCAGCAGTTATAGTTTTGGGCAACGCTGCCTTTTTCGTACCTTTATCACCAAAAAGCGCGACAGTTTGGAGTAATATGTCTCCCGTTTCATCTATTCTACCGTAGTATGGATGCAAATCCCTCAACGTCTCAATGTCGTCTGCCAAATTCAGCTGATGAGGGAATAGAATAGACACGACCAGCTCAAAGGGCGTAAGCAGCTTTCCTGTCGAATTTAGTGTCGAAAATATTCGGCTAACCGCCTCAATAGAGACTCCGCCATCGATTGTCGTGACAGGTATCGTCGTTTCGGCTGACGGCTTGAAATTCCCTTCTACTACATACTCAACAAAATCCGAACGTTCAGGGTATTTAGCTATATAAAGCTTCAACGCTCGCTTCAATTCGATTTCGTCATTTAGAGTCGCAGTCCAAAGCAGATGCCGCTTCAACAAGTTTTGACTTGGATCACTACTGGCGCGCTTAGCGATGCAATATCTATCATCCGCGTCGAGGTCGGCAAGAAAAGCTCTTATGGAGGGAGTTGAAGACAAATCAACTTTCATGTCCTTAACCATCTTAAAAAGACGCTCAAGATCGATAAAGTAATTCGTTGAACCTCGTTCGTAAAATAGCTCCAAACCTGCAGTAATCCTCTGCTGACCATCTAACACGAGGTTTTCCGGTTGAGTCTTTGACGCACCCTTAGACGAGCTACGGAAATCCCTCGGAGATAGATCAAACTCGTCGGATCGCTTTATGAAGAGGAAATTTCCGATGGGGAAACCCTGCCTCAAGCTGTCAAACAACAGGATGACCTGACTTGTCTTCCACTTCCAGTTTCGTTGGAAAGCAGGGAGTTGCAATCGCCCCTCGTAGGCTTTGGAGACGAGACTTGTGTAGGTTTCGACGCTCGATGTCATCTGGATCTCCGTGCACCGTCCTGGGCGCTCAACCCTCAACTACAGATCGGCTACGAATATGCAAGACGGATCATAGTTGGCATTCATGCAGAGGCTGCAATCGGTGCTAGATTCCTATTGCAACCGCTTGCAACGGCTCCATCCGTGCGCGGCTCTGGAATTCTCCGACTATGGCATCACCGTCAACGGTGTCGAGCCCGACAACATCCTCACTGAGCGATCGAGCTGCATCGCGGCGCGGCCTATATGCGGCCAAGAACATTGAGACCCATCCCGCTCAACCGCCTTGGCAGGCCACGCGATGTGGCCAATGCCTTCCTGTTCCTCCGCTCCGACGACGCCAGCTACATCACCGCCGCCACAACCATCGTCGTCGATGGCGGGCAGTTGCTGCCGGAGGGCAATGATTTTCGACTGTTGCCGCCGTGATTGCAGCACCTACCGAACGACTCGGTTCCGTGTCTTGGCAACAGATTGAATGGACTAATGGAATGGTGGGCGATGACGGGCTCGAACCGCCGACATCTTCGGTGTAAACGAAGCGCTCTACCAACTGAGCTAATCGCCCGCTCCGGGCCGGACCTTTAAGCGGTCAGGGTCCGCTTCGCAAGGCCAAATGAGCGCAGGATGCCCTGGTTGGATGCCGGTTTTGCCAACAAAACGCCGGCTGTCAAAAAACCTTCTCCTGTTTGCTGTTATGCTGTCCTGTCACGCTTGACACCCGGTGGCGAACCCCTTATCCAGCGCCCCAACGACGAACACGGCTGACACGTGTTCGCCATGCGCGGGTGTAGCTCAGTTGGTTAGAGTGCCGGCCTGTCACGCCGGAGGTCGCGGGTTCGAGCCCCGTCACTCGCGCCATTTATTTCAAGGGGTTAGCTACCGCCCCTTGAAAAGTTTCAACTCTCATTTTCCGGAGAGTTTCAACTTTTTGTATTCATTCCGTTCCTGGCCAAGCAGTTTCCTGCCCTCGCGGCGGCTGGCATCGGCGGAACGGACGGCCGCCAGATTGACCGGCATATAGGTCTTCTGCAGCGCCTTGTTCTCATCGATCGAATTGCCCATCTTGGCAGAGATCGCCTCGACCGATGCGCCGCCGGCATTGGCCTCGACCGCGCCCGAACGCCGCATGTCCATGAGGCGACGCTTCTCCCCTGCCCCGAAGACCAGCTTGCGCAGGTCGGCGAAATCGTCGACCAGCGAATCCTTGGTGTAGGGCACGCCGGCGCGCGGCCGGCCGCCCTTCGGTCCCGGCTCGAAGCCGCGCGAGCGGAAGATCGGCGCATCGTCCAGCAGCGTCACCCCGAGCGATTCGATGTAGGCCAGCACCAGGCGCTGGGTGCGCGGCGACAGCGTGCCGAAAGCCGCCTCGCCGCTCTTGGTGCGCGCGATGAGAAAGCCCCATTCCTGCGCCGTCTGCATGGCCTGCGCCGGGGTCAGCGTGCGCACGTCGACCGGCGAGAAGCTGGTGTCCCATGCAACGGCGATGATGCAGGCGAGCCCGCGGTAGCCGGCTCGCCTGCATCATCGCCGTTGCATGGGACACCAGCTTCTCGCC